>NZ_BAAGGQ010000020.1:0-30979 GCF_054658595.1 Lactovum odontotermitis | reverse complement strand
CCGCCCGGATCATAATCACGACTTCTCACGATTTTGTACGACCTCACAAACATTGATATAACAAGGTTTATAAATTTATAAAATCGTGGAGAATCGTATGTCTCCAAAAAATTTGTACCGGATTTGTACCGGAAAAGAAAAATCATAGCGAGTCGAAAACTTTTCTGACTGCGCTATGATTTTTTTCTTTGAGTGCATCAAGTTGATGTGCATAGACTTCCAAAGTGATAGTTAAGTCTTTATGGCCAAGTATTTTAGAGATTGAAATGAGTTCAATCTGTTTTGAAATTAAGAAGCTGGCATAAGTGTGGCGGAGCGAGTGAACATGAACTTTTCTTTCGACGATGTGCCTGAGTGTCTTATTCACTGCATTGCTTGAAATATTCGCAATCAGTCGGTTCTGATTGTTTTTAACCCAGAAGTTCTTTTTGTAGTTTTTCAGAGCTTTCACAGTATTTTCGGATAGCGGTATTTCTCGATTGGAGCTGACGTTTTTAGTTGTAGCAAAATCATGCGTGTAAATCTGGTCATATGTCTTATTGACAGATAAAACTTTGTCTTTAAAATTAATATCGCTCCAGGTCACACCGAGGGCTTCTGAGAAGCGCATTCCTGTCATTGCGACCAAATAGATGAAGAAATAGCTAGGCGTCTCAAAACGCTTCTCTGTGACTTCTATAACGTGGAGATATTCCTCTTCTTCAAGAAATTTTTCACTAATCGGCATATTTTCGACTGTAGATTTTATGATTGCGCCGTCCGTAAAGTCGTGAGTTAATACACGGTCTCTCAGTGCGACTTTTACAGCGGATTTAATCGGGACGTGCAGATTTTTTAGAGTTTCCTGTGTGTAGTGCGTTGACAGTTCATTAAAAACTTCCTGATATGAAAGATTTGTGATTTTGCCAATGGGGGTATCGCCGAAATACTTTCTGACATTGTTGAAGACGACTTTGTATTTTTGCCAGGTCCGCTCTTTGACGTGCGGCTTTTTGTATATCTCTGCCCATTGTTCAACAAAATCAGCAAGTGAAATCTCTCTCGCTTTTATTTCTGGGTGAGCAAGGTCAAGCTCGATTTGTGCGGCAGCTTGTGTGGCTTCAATTTTTGTCTTGAAACCTTTTCCGACTTTTCGATGATATTTTCCGTCGTTGCCTTTATAGCTGACACGGTATTCCCAGCCCGTTGCTAATTTTCTAAAGCTTGCCATGCTTGCACCTTTCTTTATTTTTTGTTAAAATTAAGTACATAAAAACAACTCAGTTTTTATGCTAAATCCGTTCTCGCTCGTCAAAGTTGGACGGATTTTTTATTTTATCAGCGGCTCGGATTATTGAGTGCATCTTATGCCTAACTTTTTATGCTACTTTTTTTGTGTCAGTTGCTGCCTGTTAAATCACTCTCAATAAATTGAGCGGAACCATTTCCGCCATTAGCAGGCCTTTCCTGATTCATCCAAGATGTGTAGTTATAATTTTCCGGATTCTTAACACGTGTATAAGCTACACCAGATTCTTTGTGGACATAGACCTTGCCAGGTGCTGCAATTGACCAACCGTCAGATACACGCGGTTCTGTACTAACAATGGGGGTAGGGGTTATTACAGGGACTTCAGCACCGATTTCGGCCGCTGGAGTTCCTTCAGCAACGCCAAACCAAGCTATACCCTCATCATTCCAACCTGCTTTTACTAAGGACTGTGCTTCAAACAGGCTTGTTGTGTAATTATGAGCGCCAGCGATGGCATTAGGATTATAATCACGATAAAGTTTAACTGAACCTCCTGAATACCAGCCGATTCCCTCATCATTCCATCCCGCTTTTACCAGTTCGTCTTTTTCATAGGCATTTGTGGTGTAATGGTGGTCTCCCGCATTTGGATTGTAAAGGCGGTAAACAGGGGCACCGGAATCTGGAGCAACCCACCCGATTCCTTCGTAATACCAGCCGACGTTCATCAATTTGCTTCTCTCGGCTTCCTTTGCTGTGTAAAAATGTTCTCCAGAGTTGGGGTTGTACATCCTGAACATTTGTGTGTCGGCGTTTGCGCTGACAGCAAGTGCGAGACTTGCGCCAGCAACTATTGCTCCGCCAAGCTTGTCAAACATTCCCATTTTTTCAATTCTCCTAATGTATTTTTATTTTTAATAACCAAGTTGTAGTTTTTTGCCGAATTTCTCAAATAAAATCTTTTGAGCGATTTCGTAGAAGTTTCGGCTCAGCTCATAGCTGTCAAGAAAATCGTTGACATCAATGCAGCTATCCTCGTAAATGTCGCCGTAATTGACGACATAATCTTCAGCCTGTTCTTCTACCATGAACAGGTTTGCCTTGCTTTCCATTTTGCTTGTTGTCATCGAAAATGAAAAAGTCGAGTCTTCATTTTCGAGATGTTCCAGCTCGTGGAGGGCGATGTTCCGTATCATTTTTGGACTTCGAGCGTTGTTGACAAAAGCAACTTTAATCTTGCGTTTCTCATCGTAGATTGCCCAACCCTCAATTGTTTCCGGGATGTCATATTCATCAGGATTGTAAAAGTATACATCGGCACTAATCCTTTCAGCTTTTTCACTCCAAGTTTCCATAAATTACTTACCATACTTTCCTATAAGGTAGGCGCGTAAAACGTCTTTCATTCCTTCTTTCGCGGCATCAGGCAGTTCCTTTCCGTCGAATTTAGCAGAACGGTCAATCATTTCAGTCAAATCTTCATCTTTAAACGGAAATTCTTCGCGGCCAAGAAGATAGTCTACAGTGACATGAAAGTAGTCCGCGAATTTTTCAAGGTCTGCACCGCGGGGGTTCATCTTATCCCACCTGTAAACAGTGCTTTCACCAAATCCAAGCTCAACAGCAATCTCTTTTATAGATTTTCCTCGTTTCTTTGCAAGTTCTTTAAGTCTATCAAGTACAGTCATTAAGTTTTCTCCAAAAAATTCAAAAGTGATACTTTTTTCTTGACTTAAAGTTGTAAAAGTGATACAATTCTTTTTGTAAGATAAAAAGTTAGAAAAAGTATAAATAATTGATTTGCTGGGGAGCTAATGTTTTATTTAATGCCTTTTCTTTACACAAATAGTATCACTTGTGACATTTTTTGTCAAGAGAAAAGTCTAACTTTTCATCTTACTTATTAAGTTATTTCGTACTTAAAGATACGACTAGGCGGAGAGCTGATGATGAAACGGTCTTAACTAGTGTCAGAAATGCGACTCGAATTTTGAAAGGAGAAAAAAAGATGTCGGAAATTGCAGAAAGTTTCAATGCTCAACGGTTAAAGATTTTGGATTACATGAAAGAAAAAGGATTGTCTCAAATGGACCTGTTTCGAATTGTCACCAATGCGGAGAATACTGAATTTAAGTACACAAAGCAAGATGTAAGTAACATTCTTAACGGAAAACGTAAGTATACGCCGTCTGTCAACTGGTTCATCACTATTGTCTGCAAGACTTATGGAATTAAGTGAGGAGGGGCAATGAAAGAAACAGAAAAAAAGCAATCTGAGCGGAGACCAGATAGCTATTATCCTCCACTAATGGGACGGGAGGAGGCGACAGAGTTTTTGCTCGGTAATCAGGCAGTAAATACATTTGATTCAATTGCTGCGAAGCCAGATTTCCCCAAAGTTCGTGGCATCGACAGCAAAACTCGCTATCCGCGCGACGCCATGCTGCGCTGGATGTCGGAACATTGGGAGGTGTTGGCATGACCCAGACAGTTAAAACAATCGACCCAATGGCTCACCACCGCGAATGGCTGGCAGAGTTTCACTGGGACGAGATGGTGCGCAAGGCTAAAGAGGAACGTCTGCGTAAGCACGTGGTCAACTTTGACCAGATAAAAAATAAGTTGGAGGTGAAGCATGAACAGAGACATTGAACTCAAAATAAAAGAGTTTGTAGATAAGGAATCGGCAAGTTTTTCAGATTTTGCAGACGAAATTCTTGGCGAAGTTTCTTCCACCGAAGACTTGGGCTGGGAGGTAATACTAAAGTCATTTGAAGAGGAGAAAGGGTCGCTTAAGCAGGATTTGATGGGGAAACTGGGATTTGAAATTTCGAGGAAAAATGGTGCAAAGTTTGATTATTAATATCTTTCAAAATTTCCAGTGAAGGTAATCCGTTTGTCAAATAGGAGTTGTACTGCCTATAAAATTCATTCACTTTATCAATTTTATCAAAAAGTTCTCGTGCATCTGAATGAATTCTGTAATCAAGCTTCAACGTGTCCAACAATTCAACGAAATGAGGAAGCGTCTTTGAAAGTTTATCATCTGCATATTCAATTCCTTTAAACTTCACAAGAAAAAAATAGTCATTAATGTTGTGGACTGTCAGATTATAAAGCATTTCAAGTGCCTCATCGGTAAAGTATATGTCTTTAATCATATCTCAATTATATCAAAAAGATTAAGAAGGGAGGATATTTCATGAGTAACTGGGACGCATTCACAATCGAATGGCGCGGAATCAAGTTTCACATTGAAACAAAAGCAGGCTTTGAAGCCTTCACGGAGATTGTCCGGAAAATCGGTAACAAAAAAGCTCAGTCGGCAAACTGAGCAATCACACAAAATGTGCTTAAATATACATCACACCTATATTCTAGCACATTTCACGAAAAAATGAAATGGAGAATTAATAAATTGGCAAATGCGACAAATGAAAACACGCTGTTTGCAACGGCAGCAACACCCGCTCAGTATTTCAAGGCGCCTAATATCATGGCTAATTTTGAAGAGGTACTGGGCAAGAAAGCAACCGGTTTTGTCTCTAGTCTGCTGTCAGTGATTAATAACAGCAACCTGCTTAAGAGGGCAAGTAATATTTCTATACAGACAGCAGCCATGAAGGCGGCAACGCTTGATTTACCGATTGAGCCGAGTCTTGGCTTTGCCTACATTGTTCCTTACAAAGGTGAAGCACAGTTTCAGGTGGGCTACAAGGGATTGATTCAGCTTGCGCTTAGAAGCGGGCAAATTGTTGGGTTAAATAGTGGCATGATTTATGAAAATCAGTTTATTAGTTATGACCCGATGTTTGAAGAGATTGAAGTTGATTTCACAAAAGTGCCTGAGGGTAAGGTAAAGGGCTATTTTGCAACGATGAAGCTCGCAAACGGGTTTAGGAAAGCTGTTTTCTGGTCAACGGAAGAGGTTACAGCTCATGGGAAGCGTTTCAGCAAGACTTTTACAAATGGACCGTGGAAGACTGATTTTGATGCGATGGCGCAAAAGACAGTGATGAAGTCTATGCTCTCAAAATATGCACCGCTCTCAATGGAAATGCAGGAGGCGATTGTGGCAGATAATAAAGCGGAGGCGGTGGTGCCGATTGAAGATGTAACACCTGCAGGCACGTTTGAAGAGGCTCAGGCGGCTGGTCAGGCAAAGCTTGAGAAGCTGAAGCAACAGCAGGCAGAAAATCAGGCTAAGAAGATTGCTGAAGAGGAAGTCATCAACGTTGATTCTGAAACGGGAGAAATTATTGAAGAGACTGAGCAAGTTGTGCTTGGTGCGGAGGATTTCTAAATGCAGGATATTGAGGTCAATTACACGCCTGCAATCATTGACATTGTAGGACGCGCTGAGTTTGAACAAAGTATTAATGAAATTGCCCGGAAATACAAGGGCTATGTGGTCACTGCTGAAACTGTCAAGCTTGACAAAGGAGAGCGGGCAAAGCTCAATAAGCTTGTCAAGTCAATCAGTGACCGACGGATTGGAATCAAGCGAGAATTTAATAAGCCCTTGTCAGAGTTTGAAAACTGGGTTAATAAGGCGACGAAGCCGTTAACAGACGCTGTTTCTGTCATAGACAAAGGAATCAAAGAGGTCGAGGAGAATATGCGTCAGATTCAGGCGGATGTGATTCGCTCTGAGTTGTCAATTTTGACAGATGGGACGGAAATTAATCCACGCATTTTTGAGGAAAAGATTCCTGGCTGGTGTAAGGTCGCAAATTTCACGGATACTCTGGGGATTAAAAAAGATTTGATGGATTCACTGACTTATGTGGTGGACAACGAGAAAATGCGTCTGGCACAAATCAAGTCAGACAGTGCGATTATTACAGGTCTTGCCATGGATAACGGAATGCCTGATACACCTTATCTTTCTCAGCTCAAGCAAGGGCAGGAGCTGAATTATATTCTTGAGCTTATGCGCCGGGATATTGCGGTTGAGAAAGAGAAAGCCGAGGCGAAGGCGAAGCGGGCGGAAGAACTTGCTCGGCAGGAGAAAGAATTTGCGACGCGTGAGCTTGAGAAGTCTATGGGCGTTGGGGAGCCTGTCAAGTCGGAAGAGGCGCCAGTCACTCCAAAGAAGCCGCTCAGGTATCAGCTCTGGTTTGAGTTTGCGGACGCAGCGGAAAAAGATTTGTTCAAGAGTCAGCTGTTTGAAATTGGCTACGACAGGGACGCGCAGGGTGTGTTTAAGAAGATGTGAGGTTTGAGTGAACGAAATCATAAAAATACGAGAAAATGAATCAGGACAGCAGGTTGTTAGCGCCAGAGAATTACATAGAGAGCTTGAAGTTTCAAAGCGATTTAGTGCCTGGTGGGAGCAAAATTCAAAACTTTTAGTAGAGAACGAAGATTTTACCACCGTACTTACGGGTACGGAGGTTCAAAACAATGGGGGAATCCAATTTAGAGATTTGAGGGACTATGTTCTCACTATTGACAGTGCAAAGCATTTAGCAATGCAGAGCAGAACAGAGAAAGGTCGTGAAGTCCGCAGCTATTTCATAGAGGTTGAAAAGGCCTGGAACAGTCCAGACATGGTGATGAAGCGAGCGCTACAAATTGCGGACAAGCGTATCCTTGCACTTGAGAGTAAAGTTGAAGAGATGAAGCCGAGTGTTCTGTTTACAAAGTCGGTTAAGTCCTCTGAGACTTCAATCCTGGTACGCGAAATGGCGACTCTTTTAGCACAAAATGGAGTTGATATGGGCGAGAAACGGCTGTTTAACTGGTTACGCCAGAACGGCTACTTGATAAAACGGACGATAGGCTCGGACTTCAACATGCCGACACAAAAGTCAATGCGTTTAGGAATCTTTGAGATAAAAGAGGGAACACGCTTATCAGCTGACGGAAAAGTAAAGATTACTAAAACGGCTAAGGTCACAGGAAAAGGTCAGGCCTACTTTGTCAATAAATTTCTAGGAGGCGTGGGGGCATGATTAATAATGTGACATTGGTGGGGCGTCTGACAAAAGACCCGGAACTTCGTTATACAGGCCAGAATACTGCTGTTGCAACCTTTACAATTGCTGTGAATCGCCGTTTTAAAAATGCGGCCGGCGAGCGTGAGGCGGACTTTATCAACTGTGTGATTTGGCGCCAGTCGGCTGAGAATCTGGCAAGTTGGGCAAATAAGGGGGGGTTGATTGGTGTGGTCGGTTCAATTCAGACACGCAATTATGAAAACCAGCAGGGACAGCGCGTTTACGTGACTGAGGTGCTCGCGGACAATTTCCAGATGCTGGAGAGTCGTAAGGCTCTTGAACAAGGGCAAGCGGCTCCGAAGGGAAATGTTTCTCCGAATGTTACGGCGGACCCGTTCAGTGGCGGGAATCCGATTGACATCAGCGATGATGACTTGCCGTTCTGATGAAGGAATGAATGGAGAAAAATGGCACAAAGAAGAATGATTGATAAGGTGGTTGCCAATAGTCAGCGATTTCTGAAGCTTCCGCTTGAGACACAGGCGCTGTACTTCCATCTCGTGCTGAATGCAGATGATGACGGAATTGTAGAGGCATTTCCGGTTGTCAGAATGATTGGGGCTTCTGAAGACAGTTTAGGATTATTAAACATTAAAAATTTTATCCGAAGTTTGAATGATGAGATGGTTTACTTCATTGTTGATTTCGGACTTCAAAATACTTTAAGGAAAGACCGCATAAAGGCAAGTAAATACAGGGATTTACTGGGGTGTCAGACGGGTGACGGTCAACTGTCAGACAAGCGACCGACATTTGACGGAATAGATGAGGTTAGATTAGATGAGTATAGATTAGCTGAGAGTAGTGTAGTTGAGGAGAGACAAGAGCAGGCAGCTAGTACGGACGAAAGAGCCGTTAACGCAAGCACTCTGTCATCGTCAACGTCAAGGCTCCAGCAGATTGTTGACTTTTGCGAAGGCAACGGTTTTGGGCTGATGAACTCGGTGAATCTGGCAGACCTTAGAGAGCACCTGGCACAATCAGGCTTTGATTTGCTTAAGCGGGCACTGACGCTGGCCGCAAGTGACCATAAGCCTTTGAAGTGGGCCTATGCGTGTTTGAATAACTGGAAACAGCGCAACTTGACTACGCTTGAGGATTTGGAAAAAGCAGAAGCTGAATTTCAGAGGCAGAAGCAATCCAGATACGGGAATAAGAGTAAAGTCGTCAAACCAGAGCCTGAATGGTCAAACCCAGACTATGACTATGAGACGGTTGTATTGGATGACGACACGCAAAAAGAATTTGAAAAACTTGTGGCTCGAAATGAGAGCAGAAAGAGAGAAAACACTTTGGAGCGTTAGAAAGACAGGGAAAATGTTAGCAGTAAAAGATATTACAGGTAAATTTACACCGAAGTATGCAGAGGCAATCCGCCCTTTCACAGAGTGGCTGTTGCAGTACGGCTATGATTACAACTACAAAAACGGCACATTCACGATTAAATTTACAGCAGATGCAGGATTTGACGCCGTGAAAGTGGCCGCGGACGAGATAGACAATCAGTTTGAACTGCAGGGGGATTTGTTTGACAGTTCCCCTGAAGATGTGACAAACGAGCTGGAACTCCTGGAGGGGGAGTTTGAGGAAATGAAAATTCCGATGACTGAACTGACAGACCCTGAACAGGTCGGTTACGATAAGTTTTGTGAAATGACAACGAGAGACACTTTTGACGGTGGCCAGTACACATACCAGGTTGGTGGTAAGGAAAATGACTGTCAGAAGAAGCGCCGGTCTTATCTTGAATATCTGGAAACTAAGAAGCATAATTTTGAATTGCCAGAGCCAAAAGAAAAGAAGTTTGAAATCAAGATTCAAGATGGCGGTCTGCTGGTTGAAATCAAGAATTACTCGCAAAGTGAAGCGGTTCACACATTGGCTCATGCGCTAATTGGAATTTGTGATGAGGAGCCAGATACGGCAATGCTTGCGGTTATGGTGGAAATTGAGCGCGCTGCTCAGGAAGGCAAGAGTAAGGATAAATGACAAAGAAAAAAATGTTAATGGCGATTGTTGCCGGGTTTACGGCAGTTCTAATGCTGGTCGGGTGCGAGCAGTCGGACAAGGTATCAAGCAATATTTCTAAAGACGCAGACAATTTCAAAGTCCCGCGTCAGGTGACGGTGATTAATACTCGAAGCGACAAAGTGATTCTTCAGGCAACGGGGTTGATGAGCGTGGATCGTTCAGAAGAAAAGATGACGATTCTTATCAAGACTGGGAAAAACGAGTTTAAGAAGCATATAGTTTACGAGAATAAATGGACGGCCGCAAGTATTGAGCAGATTACGAGTAACAAAACGAATCCTTATGCTTACCAGTACACGATTAATCCAAAGCATATTATGCACGGCTGGGAAGTTGTAAAGGTTGAAAATAATTAGTTAATCAGGTTGGTGCCCTGCAGTGCGGTGAGGGCTAAGTGTGAAAATCCGCCCCAATGCGTGGAAAACTGAAACAGCCAATTAAAAGTCAGCGGAAGAGCCTTGGAACATGGCAGATTTATCTCATGCGCAGTGCGTGGTATGAAATCGTAAAGCCAGGAGTGGCGCTCACCTGCAGTAGTGCGGGTACGAGGCTATAGAGGCTCTGACACTGGCGTTGATAAGGAGAAGAAATGTATTGTTGTATGTGTGATAATTGCGGATATTCTATAGACCCGACGAATCACTGGTGGATAAAGGGAGCAGAAGATTATTATTTCTGCAGTGAAAGATGTGCAGGAGCTGCGGCTGAAAATATGAAGATGATAACAGGATTAACTGCTGGAAAAATTGAACACTTTGAAGTCTAATTTGACAAAAACAGACTTTTGATGAATTAGATAAATCAGAAATAAAAATAGTTTGACAAAATGCTTGTTTCGTCAAACTACCGAAATTTTTGCATGGAGAATGGAAATGAAAACAAAAGGAATCATGTTAATTTGCAATTTATGCAAAGGCAGATTTGATGAACTCACAGTGCTGAATTATCCAAAGAAAATTTATCCGTGGCCGTTTTCACGGGAACTATGTACGGAATGTTTGGACAAAGAGATAAAAGGAATTGAGGCACTTGATGATTAAAATCTTAGCAGGTAAAACACAATTACAGATTATGCGGGAAGCTGAGAACATAACCGCCTATGACCTTGCTCGTTCAATTGCGAACATGTACGGTTACAAAGCGGGTGGCGATGTCAATCACTTGTATCAAACAATAAATGACATCGAAGCCGACAAAGGTGTATTTCAAAGTATACCGCGGAAAACTTATGAACTAAAGTACATTGCAAAACGGCTGAATTGCAAAGTTGAAGATCTAATTTAGTGAGGAAGGAAAAATATGACCGAAAAACAGACTGAAACAGTCGTTATTGACTTAAATCATAATCCTCATGAGGTTGAGTGGCCAGCTGGATTATTTGACAAGATATTTGATGACAATGAAGACGAGGGGGACGGATTTTGACAAATAAAGAGCTACAGGAAAAACTTAAAGAGTTTCCAGACAACATGGACGTTGGGTGTACTAAAGAAGAATGGGAAGAAAAATCTGCTGAATTTTATGACATGATTTGTCAGGCGATTTTCTATACTTACCCGGAATTTGAAGATATAAGAGATGACATAGCAGACCTGATAGATGAATTCGTTGAAGGGAAAATAGAAGATGACTGAACAACCAAAAACAATCTCTCAAATAATGCGCGAAGCACTTGACGAAATAGTAGCTGAAACTGAAGTAACCGCTATTGAAGACATTGAAAAACTGGATAATATTGAATGCATTGCCTCATCTGCAATTGACGATGTAGACGACATGAGCCACTATCTTGCAGGAATTGATTATTCATTTATGCAGTCACATATTGACGGTATCCCAGCAGAAGAAGCCAGGTTTGTAGCATTATCTCAATATGAACGCAGAATTGAGTTAGCTTCTGAATTAGACAAAGCAAGACGTGAAAAATCGGAATTTCTGGATAAGATAATTGAGCGAATAAAAATAAAGAGGGAGGCTCTTCCAATTGAATATGCAAAATTAGTCCAAGATTCTTTATCAGATAAAAAAGATGCAGAAATAAGCGAAGAGATACTAAATATTGTTATTGGTTCTTCGGATATAACGCTAGAATGGGTTCTAAATTATTTAGAAAGTGAGATGAAATGACCAACTATAAACACACTACAGTCGTGGATTTGATACGAGCTTTGGAACCATATAAGGAGACTGCTCTTCCGCTTGTGCTGGTTTCTGGGAATACGATACTAAACCGAATAAATATAAGAGTATCAGGTACTGACGGAAATTACATACACATCGAGGTTATAAATACAGGAAAGCCTAGATATAACTGGATGAAAAAACTGAAAAAGGGACAAAAAAATGACTAAATTTGAAGAAATTTTTGATAAGCTACCATATTTTTCTGTAACAGGTGTTCGAAAAAAATTCAAGGACTGGGAACCGCCGAAAGAAAAGCCCGAAATTCCTAGTTGCATTGCTGATTTCATTGAGAAACGTAAATACGAAGGCGACACTTATATCAAAGCAATCATACACGCTTATCATGAGTTCAGCCGTTTTAAAACTATTGACTGGATTAAAGAAAACGACAAAACGTTTATCGACGCGTGGTACGAAGGCTACACAATAACAGATGAAAAGCTATATTATGTAAAATTACCGCACGACGGTACTCTATACACAATGTACGTGTCGAAGAATGGAAGAGTAGTTCAGCTAAGTAGTTATCCTAGCATTGAAAACAAGAATTTATTACTGACGGAACAAGAGATAAAGGCGATAGACAAACGATACTGGGAATTTCGAGTGCCTGTGGAGGAGGAATAATAATGAATGAAGCAAAGTGTCCAGCATGTGGTTATGACGCCTATTCCTGGGACAATTATGTGAGTATCGGCAATATTCTGGAATGTCCAGAATGCGAAAATCATTTCACACTAGTTGCAGCAGCTTTATCGGAAAGACCAAAAATTAAGATTCCAAAGCAAACGGCAGCAAATCTTATTTATCACTTTACAGTTGATGACAATGGCTTTCATTGCAAGCACAGCCTTGTCAATACTAAAGATGACGATGAACTGGAGAAATACTTGAAATCTAACTACAAGACTGCGATGGCATATCTAAATCCGCTCACGCGGCAGTTTGTGGAGGTAATGGAATGAATTTATTTGCCATAATCCTGTTAGGCCTGAGCACATTTTTCCTGTTTGTAATTATTGGATACTTGGGAAGTATTCAGCGTGAACTGGAAAAGCAGACACGAGAATTTGACAACAACAAAGCGCTTGTTGAGGTCATTGAAAAGATGAGCCGAAAATAAAAAACCGGCCAATAAGACCGGTTAAGCTAAGGAAAGTTTCTCCTTGATTGCCTCTGACAAAGTCTGAGAGAAATTCAGCCCCTCTTGAATCGCGGCGTCATTGAGATAAGAGGGAATCGTGAGCGTCTTCTTGACAGGTGTTTTATCAAGTTCACGCTTATACTTGGCAGGGTCGATGTCAACGAAAGTGACAATGTCACCGTGCTCAGGTGTATATTTGACGGTTCCAGGCTCTGGTAAAGGATTATCCAGAGAGAAAGTGCCGATATAATCACGTGCCATTGTGATAGCGTCTGCTAGGCTTTCTCCCTGCGTATAACCTTCAAGGTCAGGAATGAAGACAAGGTATTTATAAACTGACTTTTCATCAGCGTCATATGAAATTAGGGTTGGAAATGCGATTGTATTACTCATGAGTAATCTCCTTTCTAAAGGGCTATAACAGCCCGTTGCGTTTTAAGACAGCCTTTGCAAGCTTTTCATTGACTTCAGGGTGGCGCGGAATTTGTTCCTCTTTCTTGCCGTTTGTCCAGACATCGTGATTGCCGCCGTGGCGTTTGAGCCACCAGCCGCCTGCTTTGAATTTCTTTTCCAGATCTCGCTTTTTCATGGGAGCCTTTCCTTAACTTTATGTTTATATTGTAACACGTATTTATTACGTGGTCAAGTAATAACACGTATTTCTTACGTGTAAACAAAAAACTCCGATTGCTCGAAGTCCCGCTAAGACTATTATAGCATACGGAGGAGCAAATGGCGGACAATATTGATCACATGATAAGAGATTACCTGACTGGCAAATTAGAGCAAAAAATCAAGATACGTGAGTTAAGTTTGGCTGCACGTGTGCCCTCTGAAAACATCGGCGGTTCACGTACCCCCCGCAGCAACGAGTCAGAACAAGCAAGACTGCTGGAAAAGATGGACAGCGACCCTTTACTGAACAAATGGAAGCATGAGCTTGAGCAAGTGCCTGAATGGCTGAAGACGGTCGACAATCTGACACATGACATCATTATCTTGCGATTCAAGTATGACAAGACCTGGTGGCAGGTGCGCAATGAAACTGGGCTGAGAGAGCGGGCCGCACAAAATAGATATGCAGATTTTAAGCAAACGATTCTGAGATGGACGGAATGACCTGCGCTTTTGGTGCGATTTGTCTGCAGATTGTAGACGGATTATCGTGGTATCATGGTATTATGAAATAAAGGCGAGAGCGAAAGGCACTCGTCTTTTCTAATACTTATGGGACAAAGAATTCATAGATGTGCAGCAGCAGGCTGCAGAAGCATGATACCAGTTGGGCAATCATATTGCCAGAAGCACACTGGACTATCACGGAACAGGCAGACAGATTACCAGTACAACCAATGGAGAAAGTCGAATCGTTCCGCAAGCACTCGCAATGAGTTCTATCACAAGCGCCCTTGGAAGCTGATGCGCAGGCAGATACTAACCAGAGACATTGGACTCTGTCAATACTGTAATCTTTTTGGACAAGTCACGCCTGCTGACATGGTTGACCACGTTGTACCAAGAGAAGTTTCACGCGCCAAAGAGCTTGATGAATCTAATCTCGTGTCATCATGCAATGCCTGTCACAATACTAAAACAAAATGGGAACAAAAGTATTATGGTACAGGACAAAGAAATAAAATAAAAGAAGACGCAGTCATGATTCTCGATTACAAAAATCTGAAATTTATTTTTGAAAAATAAAAATGGGGGGGGCGCCTATTTTTGTTCAAAGGAGACCGATGTGTGGTCTCGTCTTTTATGAAATTCCCAAAAAATGAAATTTGAAAGGAGGTGTTCCTATGGCCGGAAACAAAATGTCGGGGCGAAAGCCTAATTTATCTAACACTGACGCTAAAAATCTGGATAGACGCAAGCGTGCCAAACAAGCAAAAGAAAACAGTAAAGATTTTTCGGCTATTGGAGCACCTCCCACTTATTTGTCTGCAAACGAGAAACGACTTTATCGGTCGATTGTTTCGCAACTGAATAAGAAAGGGCTACTTGTCAATCTCGATAGGACCTTACTTACAGTTTTTTGCCAGAATGTTGAGTTGTCGCTCAAGGCTTCGCAGGAGATTGAGAAATACGGCATCACTATTCTTGATGACGGACATGTGAAGAAGAATCCTGCAGTTGATATTAAAAATAATGCAGATAAGCAGATTAAGTCGATTGGCTCAAGTCTTGGACTTGATCCGATGAGTCGTGCGGCTCTGCTGTCAACGAAACCAGTTGAAGCACCAAAGGAAGAAATGAATGATTTCTTGAGGCTGGTGTCAAATGGATAAGGTCACGGAATATGCTCAAAAAGTTGTTGACGGAGAGATATTGGCTGGAAAGTTGCTGATTTTAGCATGTCAGCGTCATTTGTCAGATTTGAATAAACAGGAGAGTGAGGACTTTCCTTTTTTGTTTGACACAAAAATCTTGACGGGCTTTCTGATGTTTGCTTCGCGAGTACCTGACCCTGATACTGGTGAGCCTCAGCCTTTAATGGACTGGCAGATTTTTGCAATGGGTTCACTGGTGGCTTGGAAGGATGTCGAGACGGGCGGACGGCGGTTTAAACGCGGCATTATTTCAATTGCGCGTGGTCAGGGTAAGACTTATATGGCAGATGTGCTGGCGAGTTATGACTATTTTGTGATGTCGCTGAGGAAGCATAATCAGGATATTCTGTTGTCAGCTAATACGACGCAGCAGACAGTCAAGCTGTTTAACTATGTTAAAGGAACGGCGGAGCGATTGCTTTCAACTGTTTTGAATCCATTAAGTGAAGAGGTTTCTGTCAGGTCAATGGATATTTTTAATCAGCGAACGAAGAATCAGATTATCCGAATGTCAGCTGAGTCTGGTAAGTATGACAGTTTTCATGCGACCACGGCAATTTTTGACGAAGCGGGAGACCAAAGGAATCGTGAGGCCTTTGGAAAGATTACATCTGGGCAGATTAAGAATGAGAATGCTTTATTCTTGATGATTTCGACGGCTTATCAGAATCCAAATGCACCGCTCCGCGAGGACATTAAAATGGTGGAGACAGCAATTATCGCGGATGACGGGAGCTTGGAGGATTATTTTCTTGCGGTCTGGTGTCAAGATGACCCTGATGAGGTCTTTGATGAGGAACTTTGGATTAAATCTAATCCGCTTTTGGGGTTGAAATCTCAGAGAGCTAAGCTGTTAAATGGTTTGATTAGTGAACGAAATACGTTATTAAAGCAAGGAAAATTGAATGATTTTCTTGTAAAAAATATGAATATTTGGCTCAATGCTGAGCAAAATGCAGCTTTTAATCTGAGTGATGTTGAGGCGTCGGTGATTCCTGAGTTTGATATGACGGGACGTGAGGTTTATATTGGCTTTGACAACTCGATGACTTCTGATGATGCGGCGTTATTTTTCACTTTCCCCTATATTAACAGTGAAGCGGAGAAGCGCTGGCATTTGTATCAGCACAGTTTTATTCCTTGGCATAAGGCGGGTTCGATTGAGGCAAAAGAAAACCAGGACGGAATCAATTATCGGCACATGGAAGAACTTGGTTTTGCGTCAATTACACAGCATGAGAAAGGGCTGATTGATAATGATTTTATTTTTACCTGGTTAATGGATTTTGTTGAAAGTAATCGCTTGAATGTGCTTGAGTTTGATTATGACGCGGCGCACTCGTATGCGATTATCAAGGCAATTGATGAGGCGACAACCTGGAATATGGTGGGTGTGCGTCAAGGGACGATTTCGCTTAATGAGCCGACGAAATGGCTGCAGGATTCTTTCGTGGAGGGGCGTGTAACGCGTCTTGATGACCCGATGATGCAGAAGTCGTTGATGAATGCGGTGATTGTCTCGGACAATAATGGGATTAAGATTGATAAGAACCGGGCAACGTTCAAGATTGACCTGGTGGACGCCGCGATTGACTCGCTTTATAATGCGATTTATCACTTTGAAGATTTTTCAGAGGGTGGGCAGGTGAGCGATTATTCACGAATGTCAGATAAACAGGTTGCAGATTTTATTATGTCAGGAGATTTTGGATTTTGAGAGAGTTAATTTCAAATGTTTTGAGTATTTTAGGGCTGGTTGCAATTTGTGCGGCAGGCTTTTCTATTGTGTTTTGGCTTGGGCTTATGTTGACGGGCTTTTCTCTGATTCTGATTGCTTATTTTACAGAAAGGGGTGAGTAGTGTTTGGCGAAAGAAGAGCACAACAGGTTAAATCTGCTAGTTCTGACTATCATTTGACGGTTGGGTCAAGCAGTTGGCTGGGGTTAACGAATGGTTATTTGTCGGCTGAGAAAGCACTGCGAAACTCTGATATTTGGACGGCGGTGATTACGATTGCCTCGGACATTGCACGGACGATTTTTCATTCGTCTAAACAGCCAGAAGAAAAGGTTCTGAATAATCCGGCAACGTTGACGAATCGTTTTAATTTTTATCAGTCAATGGCTATGCAGATGTTGTTGGACGGAAATGCTTATGCGCTTCGGCGTGTGGGCGATGCACGAAGAGGTGAGTGGTGGGAGTTTGTTCCACCATCAGGGGTGACAGTTTGGCTTTCAGATGACGGGCAGACGTTGAGTTATGATTTTAATTTCTTGAATCCGTCAGAAAAAAGGCTTGAAAAGGTGGCGGCATCGGATGTAATCCATTTGCGCTGGGCGTCGGAAAATGGCGGCATTGTCGGGCAGTCTCCATTGGTTTCGCTTCTCAATGAATACAATCTGCAGCAGACTGCAAATGGATTGGCAATGTCAACATTGAAGCGGGCTATTACACCGACAAGCGTTTTGAAATCGACGGCTGCGAAGCTTGGAAAGAAAGAGCGTGAGGAAGTACGTAATGTTTTTGAAGAGGCCAACACAGGCGGAAATTCCGGCCGTGTGCTGGTACTTGACCCTTTGTTTGATTTTAATCAGGTGGAGGTGAAAGCGGATATTGCAAAGATACTCGACAGTGTGAATTATACGCGCTCACAAATTGCAAAGGCCTTTATGATTCCAATGGCGCTTTTGGGAGATGAGGCGGAGCATAGTAATCCGGACCAGATTAAAAAGCAGTATGACCAGGCGTTTGACAGATATTTGCAGGCGGTGGTTGGTGAACTTTCTCTGAAGTTGTCCGGAAATATCTCAACGGATATTCATCTAATCAATGACTTTGATAGTTCAGGATTGGAGGGGCGCGTCATTGCGCTGGTTCAATCTGGAATTGTCAGTAAAGATATTGGCTTGGAGATTCTAGGTAAATCATCAAGTGACCTGATTACTTCGGATTTGGTGAACGAACAGCAGGAAGAATTACAGGAAAAGGTTCAGCAATCAATTGGAATTACACTGAACGGTGCGCAGACACAATCTTTGATTACTATCATTACACAGTATCAAAGCGGAGCTTTGACTCAAAGTCAGTCTGTTCTGATGATTGAAGTATCTATCGGTGCGACTGAAGAGCAGGCAATGAAGCTGCTAGGTGATGACTCGGTAATAAATGAAGCTGTCAATGAGACAGAGAGTGAGGAAAATGATGAACAAACAGGAGATTAGAAGTTTTACTACTTCAGTAGAAATTCGTGACGGCACCAATGGACGCGTGATTTGCGGCTATCCGATTGTATTTGATAAACCCTCTCAGGACTTGGGGGGATTTGTGGAGTATATCGACCCGCATGCGCTTGCGGGTGTTAACTTGTCTGAGGTCTACCTGGTACGCTCTCATGAGATGGATCATGTGCTGGCACGTGTGGACTCCGGAACTTTGAGCCTGAAAGTGGATGACAAGGGGCTTTACTTTGAAGCCAGCTTGCCGAACACGACGCTGGCTAATGATACGCTGGAAGACATTCGGGTAGGTAACATCAAAGGGATGTCCTTTATGTTTACGACTAAAAAGGACAGCTGGAATGAAAATCTTTCAATTCGCACGGTTCTACAGATTGATGAAGTCTATGAGATTACGCTGACACCTATGCCAGCTTATCAAGATACATCAGTCGTGATTGCAAAACGTGACGTTTTGTTAAAAACAAATACTAAAGAAATGAGAGAGCGTGCAAAGGCTCTTTTGTTTTGCGCAAAAGCCAGACAGGAGGTAATGGATGGCAAATTTAAATCAAAGCCTGGAGCTTAAAAATCAGGATTTGAATGCAGCGATTGACAATGCTGAAAGTATTATCAATAATCCTGATTCTAGCCCTGATGAGATTAGCGCTGCGACTGCAGCGGTGAAAAAGATTCAGGACGACATCAAGAATCTGCAGTCTTTGAAAACGGCAGAGCCGAAAATTTCTACATCAGAGTCTTCTTCGGATTCAAGTTCTGAATCAGACAGCGACTCTCAATCACTGAGCGATTCTGAATCTGAATCCGCTCGCGCTTTGTCTGATTCGTCTGAGTCAGCAAGTGAATCTGAATCAGACAGCACACAAAATTCTCAAACAATGGAGGAAAACAGAGCTATGCCTGTAAAAGTAGATGGTACAGAGGTGACCAAAATTAAAAAAGATGCGCTGAAAGAGCAGCGTTCACTTATCAATGATTTTATCCGCTCAGGTGGTGAAAAGCGTGACGGATTAACATCAACGGATGTTGGTGTCTTGATTCCTGTCGAAATTATCTATGATCCGTCAATGGAAGTCAAGACGGTTTATGACTTGGCTTCACTGACGACTAAAACTAAGGTTAAGACAAAATCCGGCAATTATCCGATTCTGAAGAAACCAACGGCGACGCTTCCGTCAACTGCTGAGCTGGAAAAAAATCCAGAGCTTGCAAAACCGGAATTTCTGGACGTGAAGTGGGAGGTCGACACTTATCGTGGCGCAGTTCCGATTTCTCAAGAGTCAATAGATGATACTGAAATTGACTTAGTGGCGCTTGTTGCGGACTATGTGCAGCAGATTAAGTTGAATACAACGAACAAGCAAGTTGCATTGGTCTTGTCAAGCTTTACAAAAGGAGTGGCTGCATCAGCGACACTTATTGACGACCTTAAGAAGATTGTAAATGCAACACTTGATATTGCCTACATGAAGCAGTTTGTCGTCACTCAGTCGATGTTTGACACGCTTGATAAGCTAAAAGATGGCGAGGGACGCTACTACTTGCAGCCGAATGTGGCGCAGGGAACTGGCTTTACTTTGTTTGGGCTTAAAGTCACTCCGGTTAATGATGACGCCTTTGGCGGTGCCGCAGGTTCTCAACAGCTTTGGGTCGGCGACCTGAAGCGTGCAGCGCTTTATGCGGATCGAATGGAAGTTGCTCTGCAATGGGTGTGGAATGAAATTTACGGCAAGTATTTGCAGGCGGTGATTCGTTTCGACGTTGAGGCAGCTGACAAAGCAGCCGGCTATTTTGTAGATCTCACACCTGCGGGTGCCTAAGGAGGTCTGTAAATGGAAAAACATCCAGTTTTACAAGATTTTACCGACGCTGAGACGGGTCGCATTTATCGTGCAGGCGCGGACACTTATGATGTCCCGTCTGCCGAACGCGTAACCGAATTGATGAGTGATTCACATCCGAATCATAAGGGCGCAATCATTGGTCCAGCTCTTGAGATCAAGTCGGGGACTGATGAACTATCTGAAAAGACGGCCGGCGAGTTGTCGAAAGATAGCACGAATGCTCAGATTGTTGCGTATTTGAAAGCACACGAGATTGACCTTGAGGGTAAAACCAAAAAGGCGGATTTGATTGCATTGATTAAATAGGGAGGTACAGAGTATGGCAGAAGATGAGCTTTTGACTAAAGTCAAGACTGCATTGCGCGTGACTGTAGCTGATACTGACCTTGATGATGAAATCAACTCGCTTATTCTGGCTGCTCGTGCCGACTTGAAAGTTAACGGCATTGTTTCTGATGCCTTTGCTGAATCTCAGAAAGATTTGATTGAGCAGGCGATTAAGATTTACTGCAAGGCGCATTTTGGATTTGATAATCCTGATGCGCCTCGCCTGTTAGAATCGTATGAGGGTCTTGTTAATCATCTCTCTGTGCATTCGCAGTTCGCTGAAAGTGAGGCAGTGAATGCGGTGGACTAGTGTGATTTATTTGCTTACGGCGACTTATAAGCAAGACAATTTGCAGCAAGTGCTTAAGTCTTATGACAAACACAAGGTCTTTGCCAATAAATTTTCTATTTCTAAAATGGAATTCTCAGCGGCAGGACAGTTGGGCTTGAAGCCTGATGTGGCTTATCAGGTCTTAACATCTGAGTACGCAGGCGAGGAGTTTGTTGAGATTGACGGCTTGAGGTATCATGTTTACCGTTCCCAAGAGAATGGCGACAAGACGGTGCTTTATCTTCAAAGAGAGGTAGCTGACGATGGCGTTTGATATGTCTTTTGATCTTGGCGGTGAAATTGTCAATGCTTTAAAAGAGTATACCGATGATGTTGAGCAAGAGCTTGAGAAAGTCTTTGATGAAACTGAAAAGGAAACTCTGAGTAAGCTCAAAGAAGAAACGGCATCTGCTGGTTTCAAAAAACGGAAAAATCGGACAGCAAAGGGCTGGAAAGTTCAGAAAGAGGGGAGAAAGCGGACGTTTTACAACACGGACGCTAAAACTCACTTACTCAATAATGGACATGCCACACGCAATGGCGGACGTACAAAAGCATATCATTTTGTTGAACCTGTTGAGGAATGGCTTGCTGAAGAACTGCCGGCAAGGGTTGAGAAAGTACTGGGAGGCAGTTAATGGATTTAGAAAGTTTTAGCGCACAGCTGTCATCTGTGACAGGGTTGCCAATTGCTTATCATCACTTTCCGAAGGGAGATAAGACTTATACACCTCCAGCTCCACCGTTTATGATTTATTATTTCAATGAAGATGTCTCGGTTCTTGCTGATGACGGCAGCTATTACACGATTCGTTCGGTAACAGTCGAGCTTTATACTGACAGAAAAGAGCCTGAAATTGAGCAAAAAATTTCAGATTTTTTTGCAAATCTTGAAATCGTTCCAAGCCACGCCGAGGAGTGGATAGATGAGGAAAAGATGTACATGCAAATTTATGATTTTGATTTGGGCGAATAGCCCGGGAAAGGAAAACAATGGCTGATAATAAAGTAACTTTTGGTCTTAAAAATGTCCATCTCTGGGAAATGACAGATGACGGAACAGCTGTATCCTATGGAGATGTGATTCCATGGAAAGGTGCTACTGAAATCTCACTTGACCCAGCGGGTGACCGCACGGATGACTATGCAGATGATAGCCTGTGGTACTCGATTGATAACAATCAGGGATTCACCGGCAAACTGACTTTCAAGATGGCACCTTACGAAGTGACTTCTGTAATTGTGGGTGATTTCAAAGATGAGAACGGTGTGATTGCTCAATCTCTGTACCAAGGCAAGCCTGTTGCTATGGCTTTTGAGTTTCAGGGAGACAAGAAAGCAACTCGACACATTCTTTACAACGTGCAATTCTCTCGCCCTGGCGAGGGGAGTTCGACAAAGTCGGACAAGCTTGAAACTGGGAATCTTGAATTTGATTTCACGGCAGGGCTTGACCCCTATCTTGAAGTTGCTAAGTCTAAGAGTTCACTGGATACGACTCAAGAGGCATTTGACGCATGGTATGAGAAGCCTTATCGCGTAACAAAAAACGCGTTCGGCGGTTCAACTACTCCACCTGCAGGCTAATTCTGCAGGTTTTTCGGGGCGTTCTAGCGTGGGTGCAAACCCCACACGCCCCCTATTTGAAAGGAAATTATTATGTTGAAAACTGTAACGGTGGGGAATCGAGAGATTAAATTGCAGTCCTCAGGTGCAACTCCGATTTATTACTCAAACGAGTTTAAGCGGGACTTCTTCAAGGATTTTGGTGTTGTCATCAAGTTTGCGATGGACGCGCAAGGATTAGAAGATATAACTGCAGCAATTTCCCTATTTGACTCTGGTGCTATTCTTCGATTTATGGATTTTGCTTACATTTATGCGAAGAACGCAGATCATTCAATTCCAGATGAAGAGACCTGGCTGGATGAATTCGAAACTTTTCCGATTTTGGATATTCTGGAGCCAATGGTAGAATTGATGATGGCGAGCTTAACTGTAAAAAAACCCTTCGCGGCGGACTCGAAACGGACGAAGCCTTCGACGGCGAAAGTTTCCTCTACGTCGCGAAAAAAACGGGTTTGAGCTTCGAAGAGCTTCAAATGATGGATTTGGGGCAAGTGATTGACTATATTATTGAGTATACAAACAGTGAAACAAAGGCACAGTCAGGTGAAACCCCAGCACGGCGGGCAAAACAATCAGATTTTGATAGTTTTTAATTGACTTTTTGAAATACAAGAAGTATAATGAGGATGTGAAAAAGAATAACTTTGGCCGGCCAAAGTCGGAAGACCCGAGAAACAGGCTGCTGACAATAAGATTGACCGAGAACGAGATGAATAATCTCAATGCTTATGCGAAAAAGGTGAGGTCTGATAAAGCCAAGGTTGTTCGTCAACTTATTTCTGGATTGGAGAACTCAGATGAAAATTAATAATAAGACTATTGACAAATTCTTTTCTGCTTATGCCAAATTTGGCTTTGGTTATATGGTTTTCGTTGGTCTTTTGATAGTGCTGTTTATCCTGCTTATTGGAGGGCTGTTGTTTTATTCACTCCTAGAAAGTCTCTTCTTTTAACCGAATAAATTAAGTCTCACTTTTCAAAGCTTTGCCGAATTCGGCAGGGCTTTTTTGTTACAAAAAAACTGAAAGGAGCCGTTATGGCTGGTTCACGCGTTAAAGGTATTACAATTGAAATTAATGGCGATACTAAAGGCCTTGACAAAGCTCTTTCTGGTGTAAACTCAGAAGCAAATAAAACAGCTGCTGAGCTTAAAGATGTCAACAAGCTATTGAAGCTTGATCCAGGTAACACGACACTTGTTCAGCAGAAGTTTGACTTGATGAAAACTGCAGTTATGCAGACTGAGGAGAAACTAAAGACACTTGAGAGCGCTGAAAAGCAAGTCAATCAGGCATTTAAAAACGGTGATTTAGGCGAATCACAATATCGAAGTTTTCAGCGTGAACTTGAGTCAACCAGGGGGCAACTGAAGAATACAGAATCTGGTGTTAAAGAACTTGATCAAGTTCTGAAAGGAACAAAGTCCGCCACAGAAAGTGCAGAAACAGGTTTTAAACAAGCGAAGACTTCTCTAAATGGCCTGGGAACAGAAGCGCAAGATACGAGCACAAAACTAGAAGGCATTGCCTCAAAGATTAATACTTTCTCCATGCAAGGCTTTGCAAATGGTGCGCAGCAGGCAGGTCAAGGATTGAAAGCCTTTGGAGAGCGGACACTTGACGCTTTCCGTGAAGTTGATGAGGGGATGGATACGGTTGTTGCAAAGTCTAGTCTGACTTCTGATGAGACAAGCAAACTCTTTTCGACTTTAAATACCGAGGTGCCGGGAACCAATTTTCAGGCAATGGGCGACGCGGTTGGCGGATTGAATCAGCAATTCGGGTTCACAGGTAAGGCGCTGGAGACTAATTCAGCTTATTTGTTGAAGTTTGCCAGTGTCAATAACACTGACGTGGCGCCGTCAATCAAAGGCGCTCAAGATGCAATGGCACTATTTCAGATGGACGCTTCACAACTTCCATCCGTACTTGATTCTGTAAGCAATACCTCTAAAAATACAGGCCTTTCAGTAGACACAATCTGGTCAAGCCTGCAAAATGGTGCACCAGCTTTGCAAAATATGGGCTTGAATCTTGATCAGTCCGTTCAAATGCTAGGTATGTTTGAAAGTTCAGGTGTCGACGCTAACGGCGCAATTGCAGCGCTCACTAAAGGTGCAACGAACTTCGCTAAAGACGGTAAAACTCTCTCTCAAGGTCTACAGGAAGTCGGTCAGAAGATGAAAGAGACTAAAGACCCTGCTGAACAGATGTCAATTGCGGTTGACACATTCGGCGCTAAAGCTGGTCCGCGTATGCTGGACATGCTGAGAAACGGAAAGCTCAGCCTGGAGGATTTCGGTAAGGCTTCTTCAAGTGTAGATTCTGTCGGTAAAACCTTTGAGGCACAGCTTGACCCAATTGACCAGATGACTTCGACTCAGAACGACGCGAAAATGGCTATGGCTGAGTTAGGCGGTGAAATTCAAACCGCTTTGGCGCCTATTCTTAAGGCATTGAGCAGCGCCATAAAAGGACTGGCAGGCTTCTTTGGAGATCTTCCAGGACCAGTAAAAACGGTTGCAGCGGCTTTTGTTTTGATTGTCACCGGAATATTGCTTTTAATGCCAGTTATTATGGGAATTGCAGCTCCAATAATGTTGTTCGGGACGGCTTCTGGCGGTGCAGCAGTTGGTGTTGGTGCGTTATCAGGTGCACTATTGCCAATTATTGGCGTAATTGCAGCAGTGATTGTTATTATTGGCTTAATTGTTCTTGCCGTGAAGCATTGGGGGGACATTGTCGCCTGGCTGAAAGGCGTCTGGCAAGGTATTACAGAGTTTTTCGGTAATATCGGACAGGGCATTGGACAAATTTTCAATAACATCGGCCAAACCATTCAAAATGTTTGGAATGGTGTAGTAAATTTTGTTCAGTCAATTCCTGAAAAAATCCAGTCTTTCTTTGCAGGAATCGCCGAGTGGTTCTCGAATACCTTTACAGCAGTCGGTAACGGGATTCATAGTGCTTGGGATACGGTTGTCAGTTTCATACAGAGTATTCCGCAAATAATCATGAACTTTTTCAATGGCGTTGTTGCATTCTATTCTGGTGTTTTCCAAAGTGTAGGAAATGCAATTCACGGGGCATGGGACGCTGTCATTAGCTTTATCCAAGGAATACCTGGCCGAATTCAGAATTTCTTTTCTGGAATTGGTTCGTTTTTCTCAGGAATTTTCAACGATGTGAAAACAGGTGTCACAAACAGATTTGATGAGATTGTTACTTTTATTCAAGACATACCTGGAAAGATTGTTGGGTTCTTTGAGTCAATCCCGGATAAAATTTCAGGAGTTTTCAAAAATATCCATATTCCGACGTTGCATGTTAAGGGCGGATTTGATTTGAATCCTGCTCATTTTAAGGTGCCTTCTATTGAGTTCTACGCAAAAGGTGGTGTTTTCACTAAGCCAACTTTGTTTGCTAACTCCGGCTCTGTCGTTGGTGAAGCGGGAGCGGAGGCAGTGCTTCCTCTGAATGATAAGACTTATGCGGGCATTGGTGCTGGTATTGGTAAGTTTTTAAGCGGAAACAACATTCAGATTATTGAATTGCTTCAGCAGCTTATTTCGGTAGTCGGCAATCAGAAAGTTGTGCTTGAAACTGGTGCCTTGGTTGGTGGGATTTCTGATTCTATGAATTATGCACTTGGTGAAAAAACTTCGAGAACAGGGAAAGGTAGGGCAAGTTAATGGGTAGAACTGCTTTAAGAATTGACAGATACGATACTTGGGGAGACTGGGGTTTACTTTTAGCAGCTGGCTGGACTTTGGATGAAGCAGAGGTTAAACGGGAAACAGTTGACAGGCCTGACGGAGATGGAGTGATTGATTTCACGGGTGCTGTAACTGGTTATCCTAATTATGGCAATCGAGCTTTCAATGGCAATCTGATTTTGCTGCCAGATAGACGTCAAAATTGGGAAATCACTCGAAAGATTATCGCAAATAAGATAAACGGAACTCGGCATAGGCTTATCTTGCCAGATGACGAAGAACATTATCTTATGGGAACAATCACAATGGGAACGCCTACATTTTCATCTGGCGCTCGCAGGTTTGCTGCAACTTATCCAATCACTGCAGATTGTGATCCTTACAAATACAAAAACAGGCTGACTGAGATTTCATACGACAATGTCACAACACTTGAAATTACGCTCAGGAGCGAACGTATGCCGGCAGTTCCGACGATACTGTCAAGTCAGGCGCTGACTGTTAAATCAGATAATGGCACGACTTTGCAGATTTCGGCGAACGTGGCGCGTGAGTATCCTGAGCTGATTCTGATTAATGAAGAGACGGCATGGGTACTGACATCGGCACAGCCTGCAACTGTAACAATTACTTATCAGGAGGGGAGTTTGTAAATGGTTTATACAGTAAAACTTGATGACCAACTGCTCTACGATCCCCGCCTTAAGAATGCCTGGATTCAGTCGCCGAAATTATCGCAGGCGGTCAATGCTTTTGACGCCTTTGATTTTACGATTTATCCGGAATCTGGTGCGCCGAAAGACAAAGGGAATCCGCTGTACGGTCAAATCAAACGCCGGCAGTCAATCTACAAGCTCTACAAGGACGGGAAACTGATTAGTCGCGGGCGTGTGATGGCGGAGACGAAAAACAGGATTGGTGCGAAGCTTGTAGAGTGTAACGGGCAAGGGGATTTCTTGAATGATTCCCGGGTGCCAATCTATGATTTAGGTGTTCCTGTGGTCGACCTGCTGAAGTTCTATATTGACGAGCACAACAAGCAAATGCACGGTGATACGCAGAAGATGTTCACGCTGCGGAGTGTTACGGTGAAAGACCCTAACAATTACCTCCCGCGTGCCAGTTCTTCACGACCGACAACCTGGAATGAGATTCAGGAGAAACTGATTAAACCGCTCGGCGGTTTTTTGGTTTTCGATTATGACGAGTACGCGGGTATTTGTTATCTGGACTATCTTGCTGAGTCTCCGTTCACGAGTAACCAGAAAGTCCAGCGCGGGAAGAATCTGCTTGACTTGACGGATAAAATCGACACGTCTGAGCTATACACGGCAGTAATCGGCTACGGTGCTCAGATTGGCCAGTCTATCGCTGGAAAAGAAGCGCCACGCCTTAATGTCACCGACATCAACAATGGTCTTGATTATGTTTTCAATCAGGCAGCAGTGGATGAGTACGGCTGGAGTTTTGATGTGCAGGTTTGGGACGACGTGAGTACGCCTCAGGTGCTCTTGCAGCGCATGAATGACCAGCTGGTAAAGGACATTCAGCTTAAACGAAATCTCCAGCTCACAGCAGTGGACCTCTCTGTGATTGATAAGTCAGTGGAAGACTTCAGTCCGCTAGATTACATCTGGGGCGAGACGGTGATTAATGCGCCGGAGCAGTTCATGATTGACAAGGTTGACACGGACTTGCAGAGTCCTGCGACGAACAAGCTGACAATCGGAAAAGATGTTAAGACAATCACAGAAATCACGAATAATCAGTCTGTGGTCAAGGGCGCAGACGGAGACGCTGGTGCTCCGGGTTTTTCACCGTCTTTGTTGAACGATAACGTAACTTTTCCCGCAAACGCCATGGGAGGAGTGCTGTCTTACGAGGGTGGGAACACCAATATTTCAGTACTCGCAGGTGACGGTAGCTACTTTGAACCCGTTCCTTATATGCTAAGCGCCTTAATATCTGCAGGAAGCGCCTATATTAATAGCTTGCTTGCCTATCATCCAAGCTCAAACGTTAATGAGTCAGTTGCCTATATGAACAGCCTCGTAGAAAAATATGCCGAAATGACAAGTGACGAACGTTTGGCATATGACCTGGAGGAATACCATGGCGCAGGTTCAATCAAAGAGTGGATTGAGCTTTCAACGCGCACACAATATATCCGTGCGATTGAAGCTAACTCTATTTTACCGATTGACATTGAAAAGGTTTATAACGACGGTTTTAATAATGGTAATCTTTCTAATGAAGAATATCAGCTCTTTCTGATTGCTCAGTACTGGAAAATTCCAGATGCTGAAAGGGCGGAATATAACTGGGAAGAAGCGACCGGAGGATACGGAAGCGGACCTTATGACGACTGGGTAAAAGATGATAGTACTCAGCTGAGATATATGAAGGCTCTGATGAGAGGCCCTGAGTTAGAAAATGGACAGTTTGCAGTTCAGACTGTCGCAGCCGGCATCACGTTGGGCGCTGTGCAGATTCTCCCGCTTAATCACTTGATTGCTTACGGGAATCCGTCAAACATGGACATCAAAGCGACTACTGCTACAGCGACATTTACGATTTACACGAAATCTAGTAATCAAATTTCCGTAACAACAAAAGTACAGAATTTCACCAAGTTACCTATGGGGATTACAGGCGACGCTGGTGTAGACAGTTGGACTTACTACCGCTACAGCCCGTACCTCAATGGCGGCGCGGCAGACGGTTCACAGATGACCAGTCTGCCGAATGCGGATACGATATACATCGGTCACCAAAACACACAAAATGTCTTTGCTTCAAGTAATCCGGCGGACTATACTTGGCAGGTATATGAAAAAGCTACCATTGCAAAGCAATTGACCGAGCCCGTTGATAAGTGGATTGGTCGAATTTGGCAATACACTGGCACGAGTGCAATGACGGTGGGTTCTGTGGCGATTCAGCCGCAGACGGTTTATATCTGGAATGGCGGTCGCTGGGATTTATACATTACAAGGTCTACAAATCTGCAGGTTGATAATGGATTTATCACAAACCTCATGGTTCAAAGCATTGACGGGCAAAAGATTTGGGCAAATTCAATATCAGCAAATCAGCTGACAGCGGATGCTATTCAAGTTGGATTGTCGCGATGGGGAGATACCGTACGCATAGACCCGACGAAGATTCAATTTTACAAGGGTTCAAGTCCGATGGCAATTCTGGACAATGCCGGATACCACTTTATGAACGGAACTGACCTTGGCTATATGGGGACGTCATACATGGGTGATGATGTGAACAAAAAGGGGATTTCGTTTAACCTCAAGCGAGACGGGAAATATATGGCCTGGGGTTATGATAATAACAACGACAACAGCTATGACTTGAAAATGCTATGGGCAAATGACGCAACTGTCTTGAATAATTCGACGGGTCTGCAGCTTTACGACAATCTTAACTGTTTTCAGCCTGCCTGGTTCAGAGCTGATTTGAACATGTGGCTGGACGGTCGATACGTGAATCTTCAGAATTTACTCAGGCCGTTAGTCAACGGATAAAAAAAGGAGACAAAACATGTCAATTACAACACAAATTCAGCCTATCAATGAATCACACATGATTCAGAACAAAAAAAGTGAAGACTGTGCACAGGTCAATCTGACAATTTATGAGGACGGCACATTCAATTTCTCAGTGCAAGGATTTAATCCTACAGCTTTTTTTGAAGATACCGGAAACGGAGGATTTTCCGACATCACTAAAGTTTTCAACGATTTTAAAAAGTCAGTAAAAACTACTCGGAAAACTTGGCAGGAAGCACACCCTGCAGCCGAAGAAGAACCGATTATAGCGATGACAATTCCGAGTATTAATTCAACAGAAGACGAATAAAGTGAGGAGGCTACATGGTTTTAGAAAAATTCAGGCAAATCAACGTTGATTGGGATATTTCCAATCAATACCAGAATTCGCCTACTGTGAAAGTCGTTGCTGGAGGCAGTACCAATTCGCAACTACTTACAGTCTCAGTTTTGAACGCTGGAAAGCGTGAAGACTTATCAGAAGTTTCCGCGCTTTTTTCATGGCGAAATCTTACGACTGGTGATAATGGAAATACTCAATTTGAACCGTACGATGTCAATTCTGGAAGTTTTCAAGTCGCACTTCCCAGCTCAATGCTCGGGGTTAAGAGCAAAGGTCAGGTCACGGCTAACATCGTTTTGACGAAGCCGGAGCCGGACGGATTTTTGATTACAAGCCGTGCTCTGAGCTTCGTTATTGAAGAATCTGCGCTGACATCGGTTGCTTTCGCGGACGATGAACAGTCCAATCTTTTTCAAGAAATTCTAAAAAACTGGCAGAAACTTCCGGAAGATTATGAGGCGACCATTTCAGCAGCGAACGTCGCCTCTGCTTCACTTGCAGCCTCTTTGTCGGCAACAGCTGCAAGTGTCAACAGCACTGTTTCCTCGGTAGCAGATAGCGTCAATGACGAATTGTCTTCAACCGCCAGTTCATTTAACGCATCCGTTGCTAGTGAAGCGGCGCAGTCAGTGGCCTCTCTGGCAAGCTCTCTGGCTCAGAATGTTTCATCTGCCAATGATATTGTAACTTCACTAATTGCCGGAGACGCGTCAATGGACAGCTATCTGCAGTCACACTACAGTGCAGCAGAAACTTCCATGGTCTCAATGGCCACAGAAGCAATTAACGGATTGTTAGGCGACAGTGCCGCAGTCACGCTGGATTCGCTGGTGATTGATGACAGCACTGCGGTGGCCAGTTACCAGGAAAATGTCACGACAGCAAACGGGACATCCGTCTCAAAACCGATGTCGACCACAACAGGCTTCTGGTCGACACTCAAGAACTGGATTATTGGGTTGATTTTTGATGATACAACTGTTGCGAAAATCCTACCTTTTCGGAAAGGTGGAACAGGCACAAATGCAATAGCCTCTGGTTTGGTCAAGTCAAACGGAACTATGCTTGT
>NZ_BAAGGQ010000019.1:0-35867 GCF_054658595.1 Lactovum odontotermitis | reverse complement strand
GTATTATTCTTTACTTAGAATACAATAAAAATTAAAGAAATAAAAGTAAAAAGTTTTAGCAATAATTAAATATATTTTTGATTGTGCTTAATTTAGTAGTTATAGTAAGGGGGGTGAGTCCAATGTACTAGAAATTTCTCAGGCAAACACTCAGTTGTGTCTGATGCATAATTTTTAAATCAAAAATAGTATAAGGAGAAAATCATGAAAAAAACTTCAAAAGTCGCTTTAGTTTGCGTGACACTGCTTACCAGTGGTTCATTATTTGCTGATGTACCTCAAAGTAAGATATTTGCTGAAACTTCTACCGTTTCAAGTACGGCAAAGGTTGACACTGAAAAGCATCCATCTGTTCAGCATGTTAGCGATACTGAGATCCAAAAAGCAAATGAGATTATCGCTCAGCAAGCTAATCAGAAATTTTCTACAGCTAGTGCAAGAACCAGTTCAATTACACAAGCTCAAGCCCTGACTTGGGCAAGTAATCAAATAGGAAAATCCTTAGACGTAGATGGCAATGGCCCTTGGTGTGTGGACTTTACAAAAGCTTATTCCGAATATCTTTTTGGTTATCAACTTATTGGTGATGCCTATCAATATGCTTCTATTAATTATGATGGTTTCACACGTCTTTCTAAAAATCAGACAAATCCCCAAGCTGGTGATATCGCTGTGTGGACGGGAGCGGATAATGGACATGTTGGAATTGTTATTTCCGTCTCAGGCGCATCATTTACAACTTTAGAAGAACATGCAGATCGTGGTGTATCTATACAAAGTTATACGCGTAACACATCTGGATTGGAAAATGGGGCTCAGCCCTTCTGGGGAGTTCAACGTCCTTCCTTAAGGATTCAATCTTCTCAAGTTCCTGCAGTGGCAAACGCAGTTTATCGTGTTTATAATCTTAATAATGGTGACCACTATTATACGGCTAGTCAATATGAAGCTCAGAGTTTAGTAAATTCTGGATGGCAATATGATGGAATTGCTTTTTATAATTCAACTTCTGGTGGTACACCAATTTATATGCTCTACAACCCGAATAGCGGTGAACACTTTATTACGGGAAGCTCTTTTGAAGCTAACAGTCTAGCAGCAGCTGGCTGGAATAATCAAGGAGTTGCTTGGATTGCCCCAAGTTCAGGTTTACCAGTTTATCGCCTTTACAATCCTAATGGTTTCCATTTCTGGACGACAAGTGCTTATGAAAAAGATTCACTCGTTGCTGCTGGCTGGCATTACGAAGGGGTTGCTTTTTATGGATAATGAAAGGCCCAGTTTATGCGTTGTCACTTTCGAACGAGTAGAATACAAAAATTAAAATAAAATGACACAGCATTTACAACGCTTTCACTCTATGATATAATTATTCTTAATAAAAAATTGAGGAGAAGATAATGAAGAAGTTACAATTATTGGCAGGTTTTGCGCTCTCACTTTTTACAATGGGAGCAGCATTACCAGTTCATGCAGAAACAAATGATGTACCAAGAGATCAAGCCCCTGTCTACCGTCTTTACAACAAGAACACTGGTGAACATTTCTATACATCCGGTGTCTATGAGCTGATTAATCTCCAACGCGTAGGCTGGACATCCGAGGGCATCGGCTGGTACGCTCCAGTGTCAGGTGACGCGGTGTATCGAATATACAATCCAAATGCCGAAGGTGGTGATCATTACTACACGAAAAGCAAATTTGAGGCAGAACATGATGTTTCCCTAGGCTGGAAATGGGATAATGATGGAAAACCAGTATTTTATTCTGGTGGAGATGTCCCAGACTATGTTGCATATAACCCAAATGCAAAATCAGGTGCACATAATTACACAACAGGTACTTATGAACAGAATAAATTGTTAAGCTTAGGCTGGATTTATGGAGCGACGGCTTGGCAAGCATTAAAGGAAGGTACTAGTGTTGTTAATCTAGATCAGATTATGAATAAAGACACAGCGACAATTCAAGGACTCTGGAAGAATAATCAGGGTAAGATTTTACAAGTTATAGGTAATCAGTTCATCTTGGACGGAAAAAATATTACAAATGCAGGAACTACTGATAATCCAGAAAACAATAATATTTGGAACACTGTACATAGAGGAGACTCTGCACTTGCATTTTCTGTCAATGGCACGGGTGGCTATGCTATTGAAATTGTCCCTGCAGGGATAATTCAAGGACCTGACGATAAGGCGGATTCTGGCAGAGCTCGAATCGTGATTGGACAAGATAAAGTTTATTCCACTGAACATGCATTTTACCAAGTATAAATCCTTTCTTTGGTTAACCATAAATGCTGTTTGATTCAAAAGTCGGCAAAGATACAAAGCCTCTACAACAAATTGTAGAGGCTTTGTTTTCCCATAAAAAGGAACTCTTGACTTTGGAGGAAGGATTCACTGGAGTGGCTGATTCTTTATCCATTTTGTTTGTGCTGCATCTATTCAAAAAATGTAAACACTTATTTTTACTCAAATTTCTGCTATAATCATGAATATGAACTACGAAAAATTTATCCGTGAACATCAGCTGGACCCCAAGAAATTTCGCGAGGCCTTGGCATTCTGCCTTGGCAATCCCTGGGAAAACTCGTATGACGCAGACGGTCTGAATGACAGTGAGCTGATTAAGTCGGCGGAAGAATTGGCACAGCTTGTGCTGAAAGGACAAAAAACTGCTACAGCCAGCGATTTTGCCAGCTATGCACAGGACAATGTTCCGCTTCCGAAAGTAGACGGAAAATACGATATTGTACTAAATGGACAAGGAAAGCCGGTTTGTGCGATTACAACAACTAAGGTATATCGCGTGAAATTTAGCGAAGTCACTGCTGAGCACGCCTGCAAAGAAGGAGAAGGCGACCTGTCTCTGAACTACTGGCGCCAAGTTCACGAAGACTTTTTCCGAACAATTGGCGTATTTAGCCCAGAAATGGACATCGTCTGCGAAGAATTTCGCGTCATTTCGTGATAGAATAGTGAAAAGCAAAATACACCGCGGTTCATAATAACGCTCTCACAAGCTGGGCGCTTGCCGCGAATGCTATTCAAAGGAGAAAAATGTCAAACTGGGAAAACAAATTCTTAAAAAAGGCCCTCACCTTCGATGATGTCCTGCTGATTCCAGCAGAAAGCCACGTCCTGCCGAACGAAGTGAGCGTTGCCGCACGTCTTGCACCGAACCTGAAGCTGAACATTCCGATTATTTCAGCGGCCATGGACACAGTTACCGAGAGCAAAATGGCGATTGCGCTGGCCCAAATGGGCGGCATGGGTGTGATTCATAAAAATCTGTCCATTGAGCAGCAGGCGGCCGAGGTCACAAAGGTTAAGCTGGAAGCAGCGACTGGCGACCACGCTGCTGTTGATACGGACGGCCGACTGATTGTCGCCGGCGCTGTGGGGGTGTCGTCTGACACATTTGAGCGTGTGGAAGCATTGTTTGCAGCTGGGGCAGATACGGTCGTCATTGACACAGCACACGGTCATTCAGCTGGCGTCTTGCGGAAGATTGCCGAGATTCGCTCGCATTTCCCGACGCAGACGCTGATTGCCGGCAACATTGCAACAGCAGGCGGTGCGCGTGCCTTGTTCGAAGCGGGTGTTGATGTGGTCAAGGTAGGAATTGGTCCCGGTTCAATTTGTACAACACGTGTGGTTGCAGGTGTCGGTGTCCCGCAGATTACGGCAATCTACGACGCGGCAGAAGTAGCGCGCGAGCTCGGCAAGACAATCATTGCCGACGGGGGAATCAAATATTCCGGCGACATCGTCAAAGCCCTTGCGGCTGGCGGAAATGCAGTCATGCTAGGCTCAATGTTTGCAGGAACAGAAGAAGCGCCAGGCGAAATCTTTGAAGTTGATGGTCAGAAATTCAAGACTTACCGCGGCATGGGCTCTCTCGGCGCCATGGAGCGCGGCTCGAAAGACCGTTATTTCCAGGGCGGTGTCAATGAGGCCAATAAGCTCGTTCCCGAGGGAATTGAGGGCGTAGTGGCCTACAAAGGCAAGACAGAAGATATTATCTACCAGATGCTCGGCGGATTGCGTGCAGGCATGGGCTACACAGGCGCTGAAACAATTCCCGCACTCCATGAAAAAGCCCAGTTCATTGAAATGTCGGGTGCAGGTCTGATAGAAAGTCATCCACACGAAATTTTAGGCATCAAAAAAGCGCCAAATTACTAATAAAGAAAGGCATTGACAATGTCACTTCTAACAATTGATATCGGCGGCAGCTCCATCAAATACGCGAAATTTGATGACGGCAAATTGACAGAAAAATCGTCTTTTCACACGCCGGATAATATCGAAGATTTTTACACTGAGCTGAAAAAAGTGTCCGATGATTTCAAATCACGTTTCGATATCACAGGCGCGGCAATCAGCTCACCTGGCGCCGTCAACAAGAAAACCGGCGTCATTGAAGGCGCCAGCGCACTGCCCTATATTCATAATTTTGATATTCATACGAAGTTTGAAAAGGAAATCTTCGGCCTGCCGGTTTCAATCGAAAATGATGCAAACTGTGCAGCCCTGGCTGAAATCGAATTCGGCGCGGCACGCGGCCTTTCTGATGTGCTGTTTGTGGTTCTGGGAACGGGTGTAGGCGGCGCCGTAGTTATGGACGGCAAGATTCATCACGGCAAGCACCTCTTCGGCGGTGAATTCGGCTTCATGCTGATGGACGATAAAAATTCATTCTCTGACCTCGGGACGACAATCCGCATGGCTGAGCGTTACAATAAGCGGACAGGCAAAGAACTCGATGCCGTTGAAATTTTTGAATTGGCCAGCCAAGGGGACGAAATTGCCCAAGAAGAAAAGGAAATTTTCCTGTTTAATGTGGCCAAAGGCATTTTCAATCTGACTTACAGTTTTGACCCTGAATGCGTGGTGATTGGCGGCGGTGTGTCCCAGGCTGACTGGCTGATTCCTGCGCTGCAGCAGCAGTTCGATAAAATCCTTGAAATCGTTGATGTTGCCACATTTGTGCCGGATGTTCTGACTTGCGAATTTAAAAATGATGCCAATTTGATTGGCGCGGCGGTTGATTTTAGACAAACTTTCAAGTAAGGACAGCTCCAGTTAATATAAAAATGCGTATAATTCTTTGAGAACTGTACGCATTTTTTTGTATTTTCCAAAATGACAACGTTTCCACCACGAAATCTAAAAAACCAGTAAGATAAAAATTTCACAGAACGATATGATTAGACATGTAAACAGGCCAAGCGTTTGTGAATGGCCCTTACAAAGCAGGAGGCAGCTGTTCCTGCTTGAATCTGCTGAAATAACGATGGAGAATATCAAAGCTTTCGGCGTCATCATAAGTTCTCTGATTGTCGATTTCATCCTGATTGAAAGGAATCTCACCTATGTCAGTCAGCTCATAAGGCAGATGATGTCCCGTTTTACGGTAATCTTTAGGGCTCACATTGTAACATTTCATGAAAGCATTGTTAAGTGTGCGGATGTCGGAAAAGCCGCAGATATAGGAAATCGTTAAGAGATTTTCATTAGTGGATGAAAGCAGTGTTCTGGCCTTTTCGCAGCGCAGATTGTTCAGATATTCTTTGAAAGTAATGCCGAAATTATTCTTGAAGAAATGACTGAAGTAGGTTCGTGAGAAGCCTTCGCGGGAAGCTAAGTCATCTAAGGAAATTTTATCTGTATAGTTTTCATGAATAAAGGTGGAGATGCGCTGTATCCGCTCCTGCAAATCAATGATTTTATTCTGCTGAGCCGCATTGAGGATGGTGTAATTGCAGATTTTCATCAGGCCGTCTAAAATCAGTGAAGTATAGCCGTGCACACGCAGCGGAGAATGATTGCCGTCTTTGAAATAGCTGAGCGCTGCCCGAAAGGTAAAGTAGAGAATGTCCAGATTGTCTGAAAGGTTGAAAAGCTGACTTTCGAAATTCATTTCACTGAGCTGCGGGAAAACAATTTCAAACAGTGTGGTGCTAAATTGAAAAACTAGTATCTTCATTGACTGCTCTGAAACGATTTCGTGAACTTGGCAGTTATTAAAAATAATCCCCTGCCCGGCTTTGATTGGAATCTCCTGGTCCTGGGTTCGGATGACTCCAGAGCCTTCTAAAATAAACGAAACTTCCATATCAAAGTGGAAGTGGGGTTTACGATAAGCAATGTCTACTAATAAAAAATTAAGATTGTTTATCTTTGAATGAGCGATAGCTTCTAATTCATTTTTCATGTCTATATCTCCTGTAAATGCATTCGCCTGAGTGCTCAAGTGCTTGATTTATTCATTATACTTTAAGATTTCTCATTTGGCAAATGTGTACAGGAGTTAGAAAATAATAAAACTTTAATAAAAGAGGAGGAGCTATAAAATGGCTTACTTTGACAACATTGCACCTATCAAATACGAGGGTCCAAAAACTAAAAACATGTTTGCTTTCCGTCATTACAACCCGGAAGAAGTGGTGCTCGGCAAGACAATGCAGGAACATCTTCACTTTGCCCTGGCTTTCTGGCACACTATCACGATGGATGGCGCAGACCCGTTCGGCAGTGCAACGATGGAGCGTCCCTGGGATTTAGAGGGCGGAACTGAGCTTGAGCGTGCGCACCGTCGTGTAGAAGCTTTCTTTGAAATCGCGCAGAAGCTGGGAATGAAGTACTATTGCTTCCACGATATTGATGTCGCGCCTGCCGGAGATTCACTCAAAGAATTTTATGCGAATCTGGATGAAATCACAGACCACCTGCTTGAAAAGCAAGAGGAAACAGGCATTAAGCTCCTTTGGAACACGGCCAATATGTTCTCTAATCCGCGCTACATGAACGGTGCTTCTACGTCAAACCGTGCAGAGGTCTTTGCCTACAGCGCTGCTCAAGTTAAAAAAGGCCTGGAAATTTCTAAGAAACTCGGCGGAGCAAACTATGTCTTCTGGGGCGGCCGTGAGGGCTACGAGTCACTTTTGAATACTGACATGAAGCTTGAAATGGACCATATGGCAAAATTCTTCCACATGGCCATTGACTATGCGAAGTCAATCGACCATCTGCCGGTCTTTCTGATTGAGCCGAAGCCGAAAGAGCCGATGACGCACCAGTATGACTATGATGCTGCTACAGCGATGGCCTTTCTTCAGAAATATGACCTGGACCCATATTTCAAGCTCAATCTGGAAACAAACCACGCCTGGCTGGCAGGTCACACGTTTGAGCACGAGCTCAATACGGCGCGTTTGTACGATGCACTGGGCTCAATTGATGCTAACCAGGGCAATTATATGCTCGGCTGGGATACAGATGAATTCCCTACGCTTGTCATTGACATCACACTGGCAATGTACCAAATTCTCCTGAATGGCGGGCTCGGCAAGGGCGGCATCAACTTTGACGCGAAAGTACGCCGGACGTCATTTGAAGCGGAAGACCTTCTTCTTGCACACATTGCCGGCATGGATACTTATGCGCGTGCCTTGAAAGGTGCTGCTGCAATGGTTGAAGACAAGTTCCTTTCAGGTATTATTGATGAGCGTTACAGCTCATACAAAGACACTGAAGTCGGACGCTCGATTGAAGACGGCACTGCAACGTTTAAGTCTTTGGCTGAGTTTGCGCTTGAACACGGCGATGAAATCAAGCTGGAGTCAAACCATCTTGAATACATCAAATCAGTTCTAAATGATTATCTGGTTTAAGAAAAGTTAAAATCTGGCTGGAAGCGGGGTTCCCCCGCTTTTGGCAATAGTAAGGAAAACAAATGACATATGTATTAGGAATTGACCTAGGCACATCAAGCCTTAAGGGGATTTTGACGAATGAACAAGGTCAGGTCGTTGCAGTTCAGTCATCGGAATACGGCATTGACCGGCCGAAACAGGGCTACTCTGAGCAACGCCCGGAATATTGGACCGCGGCATTAAAATCAGTTCTGTCAGCTCTATCTGTTGAGGTAGCTGACTTTGGTCAGGCTTTGGCCGGCATCAGTTTTTCCGGTCAGATGCATTCGCTGGTGGTTTTGGACGAAAATGATGTTCCTGTCTATCCGGCCATTCTCTGGAATGATGTCAGAACAAGTCGACAGTGTCAGGAGATTAGTCAAAAATTAGGGGCGCGTCTGCTTGAAATTACCAAAAACATTGCGCTCGAGGGCTTTACTTTGCCCAAAATTCTTTGGCTTCAGGAAAATGAGCCGGAAATCTGGTCGCGCGTGCGCAAAATCATGCTGCCGAAGGACTATTTAGGCCTCTGGCTGACTGGAAATACGCACACGGATTATTCAGATGCGGCTGGAACTTTGCTGCTGGACATTGAAAAAGGAAGCTGGTCAGAGGAAATTGCCGGAACTTTCAACATTGACATGAGTATTTTACCGGAGCTGGTCGAATCAACCGCTCAAATCGGAACTGTCAAGGAAGAAATTAAAAAGCGCTTCAATATAACCGCTGAAGTCAAGGTCTTTGCAGGCGGCGCAGATAATGCGGCAGCGGCTCTGGGAACTGGTTTAATCAATGAAGAAGTCGGTCTGATTTCGATGGGAACATCCGGCGTGGTTTCAGCTTTTGAGCCTGAAGTTGCAGATTACCAGGGAAAGCTGCACTTCTTTAACCATACGGTGCCGGCGGCTTATTATTCAATGGGCGTCACTCTGGCTGCCGGAAATTCTCTGAACTGGTACAAGGAGACCTTCGGCAAGGGCTTGAGCTTCAATGAGCTTTTAGCAGACGTTCACACAGTGACGCCAGGCTCAAATGGACTGCTTTTCACGCCGTATATTTCAGGCGAGCGGACACCGCACTTTGACTCGAAAATCCGCGGGGCTTTCGTAGGAATCTCGGCTCAGCATGAGCAAAAACATTTTGCCAGAGCCGTTTTGGAAGGCATTACTTTTTCCTTGCGTGACTCAAAAGACCGAATCGAAGCAACCAAGCAGAAGCGCTTCAAGCAGTTGATTTCGGTCGGCGGCGGTGCTCAAAATCCGGACATCATGCAGATGCAGGCCGATATTTTCAACAGTGAGATGCTTTCTCTGACTGTTGAGCAAGGTCCGGGACTTGGTGCCTGCATGATTGCAGCCTATGGATGCGGACTCTATGACAGCTTAGAAGAAGTTACAAAAGTATTTGTTCACTACAAATCGTCGACTTTTGTACCAAATCCCGAAAATGCTGAAAAATATGAGAAAGTTTACCATATCTGGGAAAAAATGTATGCCGCAACGGCTGAACTTTCTCATGAACTCGTTGATTTTAATGAAACTAATGAAGTCAATGAGGTGAAAAACGCTAATGACAACGCGCTTGAGAATAAGGACTGAAAATGAAATTCACAATTTCTGAAACACAACTCCCCTTCAACACAGAGAGAAGCATCCAGCAGATTACACTTTCAAACGGACGACTCACCATCGTTGTCCATGACTTCGGAGCAAGGCTTCACCAACTTTTTGCACCCGATAGAAATGGAAACTTTGAAAATATCCTCCTCTCCAAAAACGATTCCGAATCCTATATATATGACAATGGATATTACGGTGCCATCTGCGGCCCTGTAGCTGGACGAATTGCAGGCGCGGCTTATGATTCTATCCGTTTAGAAGCCAATGAGGGGCAAAACCTGCTCCACTCAGGGAGTCAAGGCTGGGAAAGACAGTTCTGGTCTTACGAAACGTTTCAGACAGAGCAGTCTGTCGGTATCACATTGACGCTGACAGATAAAATCTCAGGATTTCCAGGGCCAATTGAGGCCTCAGTCACTTATGAGTTGGTTGATGACAGGCTGTCAGTAGAAATGACTGGCCTGTCAGCGACTGATTCGCTCTTTAACCCAGCGCTTCATCCATATTTTAATTTGTCCGCAGACCACGAGACAACGCTGAATCACGAAATTCAAGTTTCAGCGAATCGAGTGGCAGAAACAAATGACGAAAATATTCCGACAGGCCGTTTGCTGCCGGTTGACGGCAGTGTTTATGACTTGCAAAAGAGCATAAAAATTTCTAAAATTCTGGAAGAAAAAGCAGACGGATTTGATGACTGTTTTGTCTTTCCGGAAGATTCAGAAGAAAATGAACTCATTCTTTATGAGCCGAAGTCCGGAAGAAAGCTGATTGGACGAACAGACAGAAAGTCAGTCGTGATTTATACAGCCACCAATCCGGAAACCAAATCGCTTGTCAATGATAGAAAAATGTCAGCCAATCGCGGCATTGCGATTGAATTTCAGGAATTACCGGACAGCGTCCATCATCCTGACTGGCCGTCGACCAGGATTCTTGCAGGCGAAAAGAAAAAATTCCGTTCAGATTACCGTTTCACAGTAGAATAAAGCGCCTCAATAAAAATATTTTACCAACTTTTACAACCATGACAACTTTTCCTACTTGAAATCTGAATTTTTGATGAGAAAGCTCTTACAGAAAACGGTAACATGTAAGAGTAAAAAATAAAGCAAGTCAAACTTGCAAAACAACCGAGCACTTGTGCAAGCGGTCGGCTGCAGCTGTTTACAGGGCATTTCCTCCTGCCGTGCCAACTGTAAAAGACAGCCGGACGCTTTCACGAATGCGATTAGAAGGGATTTTATCGTGAGAAAACTTTCTCCTGGTTTCATTTATTTCTTTGGTGCACTGGGCGGATTACTCTTTGGTTACGACACAGGAGTCATCTCGGGCGCCATCCTCTTTATTGAAAAAGAGCTCCATCTTAATGCCTGGTCCTCAGGCTGGGTGGTATCTGGCGTGCTTTTAGGCGCCGTCATCGGTGCAGCTGTCATTGGACCGATGTCTGACCGATTTGGACGCAAGAAGCTCCTGCTGCTGTCAGCACTTATTTTTGCAGTTGGTGCTCTAGGCTGCGGGCTGGCGCAAAGCTTCGCCGTGCTAGTCCTATTTAGAGTAGTACTTGGTATCGCTGTAGGTGCTGCTTCGGCATTAGTACCAACTTACCTGTCAGAACTTTCTCCAGCTAACATTCGCGGCTCAGTTTCCACGATGTTCCAGCTGATGATTATGACAGGAATTTTCCTGGCCTATTTATCCAACTGGGCACTACAGAACATTCAGCATGAGTGGCGCTGGATGCTGCTGTTAGCCATCATTCCAGCAATCGCACTCTTTGCAGGCGGAATTTTCCTGCCTGAATCTCCGCGTTATCTCATCCGAAAAGGCGATGAGAAAACGGCTCGTCAAGTATTAACCATGACCCAGCAAGGCAATAAAGAAGCAGTAGAAGCAGAAATTTCTGACATTACCTTAATGGCCAATGAAGAAAAAACCGGCGGCTTCAAAGAGCTTTTCGGCCCGATGTCCCGTCCAGTACTGATTATGGCCATCGGACTTGCAGTCTTTCAGCAGCTCATGGGCTGTAACACTGTCCTGTATTTTGCACCATCTATCTTTGTCTCCGTTGGTTTCGGGACAAACGCGGCGCTCTTCGCCCATTTAGGAATTGGGATCTTCAACGTCGTTGTGACCTACATTGCCATGAAAGTCATGGACAAGGTCAACCGTCGCTGGATGCTGAATTTCGGCGCCTGGGGAATGGGTATTTCCCTGGTTCTGATGTCAATCGGCATGATGCTGGACAGCGGGACTTTCGGCAAATTCCTGGCCGTTATTGCACTTACTGTCTACATTGCCTTTTTCTCCGCCACTTGGGGACCTGTCATGTGGGTTATGATTGGCGAGAGCTTCCCGCTGAACATCCGCGGACTTGGAAACTCCTTCGGTGCAGTGGTCAACTGGGCAGCGAATTATCTTGTTTCATTAACATTTCTGCCTTTACTGCAGTTTTTCGGAACAGGTAAAATCTTCCTGTTCTACGCCGTATTTTGTTTCTTTTCCATCTGGTTTACAAGCCGGAAAGTCATTGAGACACGCGGGAAAACGCTTGAGCAGATTGAAGCAGAACTTCATCACCGAGCCAATCATGCAAGTGAAACAAAAGTGCTTAAGCCGCAAAATGTAGTAGTAGGCGAGGAAGATTGACCGCTTTCAGCTAGAATGTGAGATTTCACCAAATAAAAGCCACCAGAATTTCTGGTGACTTTTATTTTTATATTTATTCTATTCCCACTCAATCGTTCCAGGCGGCTTGGAAGTAATGTCGTAGACCACGCGGTTGACATTATCCACTTCATTGACAATACGCTGTGAAATCTTCTGCAGCACCTCCCACGGCAATTGGGCAAAGTTAGCTGTCATGCCGTCAATAGAAGTCACGGCACGAATGGCCAGTGTGTAGTCGTAGGTACGGTAGTCCCCCATGACACCGACCGAGCGGACGCCAGTATTTACTGTGAAATACTGCCAGACATCACGTTTTAGGCCTGCTTCCGCAATTTCTTCACGCAGAATCGCATCGGATTCACGAACAGTTGTCAATTTCTCCTGAGTCAAATCTCCCAGAACGCGAATGGCCAGACCAGGACCTGGGAAAGGCTGGCGCCAGACGATTTCATCCGGCATGCCAAGCTGCGTGCCGAGCGCGCGGACTTCATCTTTAAAGAGCGTATTCAGCGGCTCGATGAGCTGGAAATGCATGTCCTCAGGCAGTCCGCCGACATTGTGATGCGACTTGATAGTCTGCGCTGTGTCAGTCCCTGATTCAATCACATCTGTATAGAGCGTGCCCTGCGCCAGGAAATCAATTCCGTCCAGCTTGGCAGCTTCGTCGTTGAAGACTTCAATGAATTCTGCACCGATGATTTTGCGCTTTTCTTCAGGGTCAGAGAGCCCATCAAGCTTGTCCCAGAAGCGCTTTGAAGCGTCGACCTGAATAATGTTCAGACCAAATTTTCCGCCCAGGGTTTCCATGACCTGCTCAACCTCGCCTTTACGCAGGAAGCCGTGGTCTACAAAAATTGAGGTCAGCTGCTCGCCGATGGCGCGCTGTAACAAGACACCAACGACAGAACTGTCTACACCGCCGGACAGACCGAGCAGCACTTTTTTATCACCCACCTGCTCGCGAATGGCCGCAATTTGCATGTCAATGAAATTTTCCATCGACCAGTCGCCGGCTGCACCGCAGATTTTGAGCGCAAAGTTGCGCAGAATGTCTGTGCCGTAAACAGAATGGCGCACCTCTGGATGGAACTGAATGCCGTAAAGCTTCTTATCCGCGTACTCAACCGCCGCAAAAGGACTGTTCGGTGAAGTAGCAGTAATTTCAAAACTGCCGGGAATATAGGCCACACGGTCGCTGTGACTCATCAGAACATCCTGAACCTCAGGCGTACCTGCAAAAAGCTGTGACTCACCATGAAGCGTCAGAGGCGCCACACCGTATTCACGCTCAGAAGCCGCTTCCACACTGCCGCCGACCTTCTGCATCATCAGCTGCATGCCGTAACAGATGCCAAGCACAGGAATTCCCAGATTGAAAATTTCTGAATCAATATCAAATGAGCCCTCGTCATAGACCGAGTTCGGACCGCCGGACAAGATGATACCGACAGGCGCGATTTCACGAATCTCAGCCGCCGTCATCTTGTGTGACTTCAGCTCTGTAAAAACGCCGATTTCGCGGATGCGGCGGCAAATCAGCTGATTGTACTGACTGCCGTAGTCAAGGACGATAATGGTTTCAAGTTTTTTTACATTAGTCATAGAGTAATTTTAGCATATTTGCGGCTGAAAACTAAGTAAAAAACACGATATCGCGAGAAAATCATGTCTTTTGTTCGGTTATTGAACAGAAATTTAGTACTTTTTCAAATAAAGCTTATCAATATAATGTTTATCCGACTTGTGAATGATGATTTCAGCCCGGTTACGAGTCGGCTCAATGAATTCATGCAGATTTTTCAGATTGACATTCTCCCAAGTGCTGTGAATGAGCTGTTCAACTTCTGCAGCGGGCATCTTGGTAAACTGGTAGTAGAAATTATCCGGCTCGGTTTTTGCCATGCGAAGTAGACTGTCGAAGCGTTCACGGAACCACTTCTCGATGATTTTCTCGTCCGCATCGACATAGATTGAGAAGTCATAAAAGTCTGAGATATAAAGCAGCTGGTTGTTCGGGTTCTGCAGGACGTTAATACCCTCGACGATTAGAATGTCCGGATTTTTGATGACTTGGGTCTGATTGTCCAAAATATCATAAAACTGATGCGAATAAACCGGAATTTCGGCGTCATGACCCGATTTTATCCGATATAAGAAATCGGTCAGCTTCTCCATGTCATAGGACTCCGGAAAACCTTTCCTATCAAGGATTCCGCGCTTTTTGAGCTCGGCATTGGAGTAGAGAAAGCCGTCGGTTGTCACGAGCTCAACTGTCGTGCTGCGAAAGGCGCGGGAAAGCAGAAGCTCGAGGAGGCGCGCGGTGGTTGACTTTCCGACAGCGACAGAGCCTGAAATCCCGATGATGAGCGTCGGCGTCTTGACGATTTTCTGCAGAAACAAGCCCTTCGTAAAGCTCATGTCCTCAAGGTTCTTCTTGTAAAGCCGCACGAGATGCACCAGCGGCAGATAGACGTCGGACACGTCCTGCAGGCTGATTTCGTCGTTGAGCGAGCGTATGCCGTCCAGCTCTTCCTTAGTCAGCGGCGCCAGCGAAGTTTTATAGAGATTCTGCCAAGTTTCGCGAGAAATCTCGTCAAAATTGATGAATTCGTTCATGGCTACTATTTTATCACATTCTTTGCTATAATTAGGCTTAGACTTATGGCAAAAACAAACATGTATTATGAGGATAATCGCGATATTAGACACGATATCCAAGAACTTCAGCTAGAGCTTCTGGGAATACCGATGCGATTTGTGACAGATGCAGGTGTTTTCAGCAAGTCGGCGATTGATTACGGCTCGCGGGTTTTATTGGACAATTTTTCACCGATTGGCCAGTCCTTGCTTGACGTCGGCTGTGGTTATGGGCCAATCGGCCTGACTTTGTCCAAAAAGTACCATCTGACTGTCACACTCTCAGACGTTAACACCCGTGCGCTGGATTTGGCTGCACAGAACGCTGAAAAAAACGGGATTATCGCCACAATTGTCAACTCCGACGGCTACGCAGAAATCACAGGTCAGTTTGACAACATCGTGACAAATCCGCCCATTCGGGCTGGAAAAGACGTGGTACACGGCATTCTGAGCGGAGCTTATGCCTACCTGAAAACCGGCGGTCAGCTGCTGGCGGTCTTGCAGAAGAAGCAGGGGGCGCCGTCTGCACAAAAGAAGATGGCCGAGGTTTTCGGGAATTGTGAAATTGTTGCGCGTGATAAAGGTTATTATATTTTGCGGAGCGTAAAAAGCAGCTGATTTTTTGGAAAATGTAATATTTTTCTAAGTGTGATAAAATTAATTTAAATAGAATTCATTGCGAGAATTTTTAGAAGGGAAATATAAAAAAATGACCTACAGAATGGTTGACCTCATCCAGAAAAAACGTGACGGGGAAGTCCTTGACAAGGCTGAAATCGACTGGATGATTGAAAATTACGTGAGTGGTGCGGTGCCTGATTATCAGATGTCGGCCTTTGCGATGGCTACTTATTTCAAAGGGATGACGACGGCAGAAATCGCTGACTTGACGATGGCGATGGTGGCAAGCGGCGAGCAGATTGATTTGAGCGATATTCCGGGCATCAAGGTGGATAAGCACTCGACAGGCGGTGTGGGCGACAAGGTGTCCATTGTTCTGGTGCCGCTGGTGGCTTCGTTCGGCGTGCCGGTGGCAAAAATGTCGGGCCGCGGGCTTGGGCATACTGGCGGAACGCTGGATAAGCTGGAGTCGATTCCCGGATTCAAAATCGAGTATACGATTGATGAGTTTAAGGACCAGGTGCGTGAAAAAGGTCTGGCAATTATTGGACAGTCTGATGATTTAGTCAAGGCGGACAAGCTGCTTTATGCGCTGCGTGATGTGACGGCGACGGTGGACCAGATTCCGCTGATTGCTTCATCGGTCATGTCTAAGAAGATTGCCAGCGGTGCAGATGCGATTCTGCTTGATGTCACTGTCGGAAATGGTGCTTTCATGAAAGACATCGACAGCGCCCGAGAACTGGCTCGAACGATGGTAGATTTAGGAAAAGCTGTCGGCCGCAAGACGGTTGCCGTGATTACCAACATGAATCAGCCGCTGGGTTATGCTGTCGGCAATCATAATGAGATTGCGGAGGCAGTAGAAGTTCTGACAGGCGGCTCGACCCCTGAGTTCCGTGAATATATTGCTGAGTTGGCGCAATTGATGCTGCAGCTGGCAAATGTTGACAAGTCAATTGATGAAATTCTGGCTCATTTTGACAATGGGGAAGCTTATGCGAAGCTGCTGGAGATGATTGAGGCGCAGGAGGGTGATGCTTCCCATATCACTGAGCCGCTTCAGACCAAGTATACGACCGAAATCACAGCGGGTGAGCATGGTTTTATCGAAGAAATGGGTGCGCTTGATATTGGTCTGGTTGCAATGAAATTAGGCGCAGGGCGCGCGACAAAGGCTGACAGCATTGATTTTCAAGCAGGGATTAATTTGCACGCCAAGATTGGTGACGCTGTCAGTCCAACGGACGTCATTGCCACACTCTATAGTAATGAACCGATTACTCAGGCGCATATTGACGAATTTAAGTCTGCGGTAAAAATTGGTAATCAGCAAAAGGAATATAAGGAAATTCTTGAAGTTATCCGCTAAAACAGAATAAATTTTTGAAAGGTGTCAAAAAAAATGACAGAAAAACTTAATAAATATATCGACCACACAATCTTGAAAGCTGATGCGCCGAAGTCTAAGATTGACCAGATTTTGGCTGAAGCCAAGCAGTATGACTTTATGTCCGTCTGCATCAACCCGGTATGGGTCAGCTATGCGGTCGGGGAGCTCAGAGGCAGTGATGTTAAAGTCTGCACGGTCATCGGCTTCCCTCTGGGCGCCAACACGAGCTCGATTAAGGCTTTTGAGGCTGAAAAAGCGATTATTGATGGTGCGAGCGAGATTGATATGGTCATTAATATCGGTGCGGCTAAAGACGGGGATTGGGACTTGGTTCAGTCGGATATTGCTGCTGTCAATGCGGTTAAAGGAAATCATCTTTTAAAGGTGATTATTGAGACTTGTCTTCTGACTGACGATGAGAAGGTGAAGGCCTGTGAAGCGGCAGTCAGTGCTGGTGCGGACTTTGTTAAGACTTCAACTGGTTTCTCAAGCGGCGGTGCAACTGTTGAAGATGTTGCGCTGATGCGTCAAACGGTCGGACCGGATATCGGCGTGAAAGCTTCCGGCGGCGTGCGCTCTTTTGAAGACGCTGAAGCGATGATTGAGGCGGGGGCTACACGTCTCGGTACCTCGAACGGCGTGCAGATTATGGAAGGTCAGGCTGCTGAAGAGGAAAAAGATGAAGATGAGGCTGAGGAAGGGGTTGAGGATGGAAATTAAGATTGCTGAGCTGGCGAAAGAGGCGGCTTCGCGGGCTTACGTTCCCTACTCGCATTTTCCGGTTGGCGCAGCCATCGTGACCAAAGACGGAAAAGTTTTTCAAGGCTGTAATATTGAAAATGCCAGCTACGGGCTCGCCAACTGTGCTGAGAGGACGGCTCTTTTCAAAGCGGTCTCGGAAGGAAATCAGGAGTTCTCGGCAATTTATATTTACGGAGAAACTGACGAGGCAATTAGTCCCTGTGGTGCCTGCCGGCAAGTCCTAAGCGAATTCTGTGCCGATGATATGCCGGTTTATTTGCTTTCTAAAAACTTAAGTGTCTTGGAGACCACTGTCATTGAGCTTTTACCTTATCATTTTGCAAAAAAAGATTTGGAATCCGAACAATCAAAATAAATGCTTGGGATGAAAACGTTTTCTCTTGATTTTTTCAAGATTTTATATTAGAATAATATTAAGTTGTATGTCGAAAAAAAGCGGCTGTGCATAAAAATCTGTATCGCTCGCGAATTTCTCATTCACAGCTTGAAAAATTAGGAGGTTGTTCACGATGAACAAAAAACGTCTTTTAGGTATTGGAGCGATTGGGCTTCTGGCGATTGCGATGCTGACAGGCTGCCGTGCAAACAGCAGCGGAGGCTCATCCGACAGTAACGCCAAAGCAAAAACCGAGCTCAAGGTTGCCGTTGTCACGGATACTGGCGGTGTTAATGACAAGTCATTTAACCAGGGAGCCTGGGAAGGTCTGCAGAAGTGGGGCAAGTCAATGAACTTGTCAAGAGGACACGGCATCAACTATTTCCAGTCTAACTCAGAAGCTGATTATGCCAACAACTTTACTTCAGCGATTTCAGGCGACTACAAGCTGATTTTTGGTATCGGTTATGCTTTGCAGACGGCCACTCAGAATGCTGCTAAGGCAAATCCGAAAGTCAACTTTGCAATCATTGACTCAACGATTACCGGTGATAATACGGCTTCAGCAACTTTCGCAGATAATGAAGCTGCTTATCTGGCTGGTGTTGCGGCTGCCAAAACAACGAAGACCAATCACGTCGGCTTTATCGGCGGTCAGAACTCGGATGTCATCACTCGTTTCCGTGTCGGCTTCGAGGCAGGCGTCAAGTCAGTTGATTCTTCAATCACGATTGATTCACAATTGGCCGATTCATTTGTTGATGCTGGTAAGGGCAAAACTTTAGCACAGTCAATGTACGCTGCGGGTGCTGATGTCATTTATCAAGCTGCCGGCGGTGTCGGTGCCGGTGTCTTTGCTCAGGCAAAAGCGCTTAACGAAGATACGAATGAGGCTGATAAAGTCTGGGTTGTCGGTGTTGACCGCGACCAGAATGACGAAGGCAATTACAAGTCTAAAGACGGTAAAAACTCCAATTTCGTGCTCTGCTCAACACTTAAGGGCGTAGGCGCGGTTGTTGAAGACCTTTCAAATAAAGCGGCAGATGATAAATTTCCCGGCGGTCAAACTTTGACTTATAACTTAAAGAACAGTGGTGTTGATTTAACAACGACTCATTTGACTAAGGATGCCAAGACTGCAGTAGAGACTGCGAAACAAGATATTATTGGCGGTACGGTTTCTGTCCCTGAGAAATAAGTTTCAAAAACTGGATTTATTTCCAGTTTTTTATGCGTGACAGACAGATAGTCAGATAGTCAGATAGTATAAAAGGCCCATTGGGCTTTTTAAATAATACAATTCAAAGAATATGTACAGAAAGCAGAAAAAGACTTGAAAGCGCTATTTTTTCGACAAAAAATTTTATATTTATGTTAAAATAAAATAACAAATTTAGGAAAGGGGTTATTTCATGACTGAAAATGTTATCGAGATGATTGAAGTAACAAAGGTTTTCGGAACTTTTGTGGCCAATGATCATATCAATCTTCAGCTCAGAAAAGGTGAAATCCATGCACTTTTAGGTGAAAACGGAGCCGGCAAATCAACTTTGATGAACCAGTTGTCCGGTATCCTCCAGCCCACAGAAGGCCAGATTAAAGTTAACGGCAAAGAGGAAATAATTGACAGCCCTTCAAAAGCCAGCAAACTCGGCATCGGCATGGTGCATCAGCATTTTATGCTGGTTGACGCTTTCACTGTGGTAGAAAACATCATTTTAGGAACGGAGACGACCAAAGGCCTAATGCTTGATGTTAAATCAGCCCGCAAGCAAATTGCTGAGCTGTCTGAGAAGTATGGCTTACAGGTTGATTTAGACGCTCTAGTGCGTGATATTAATGTCGGCATGCAGCAGCGCGTGGAAATTTTAAAAACACTTTATCGCGGGGCTGATATTCTGATTTTTGATGAGCCGACGGCCGTGCTGACGCCTGCTGAAATCACTGAATTGATGGAGATTCTGAGGAATTTGACGAAAGAGGGGAAGTCCATCCTTCTGATTACTCACAAATTGGATGAAATCCGAGCAGTAGCAGACCGTGTCACCGTGATTCGCCGCGGAAAATGTATTGAAACCACTGAAGTAGCCGGCCGCAGCAATCAGGAATTAGCTGAAATGATGGTGGGACACGCAGTTTCATTCATCACCGAGAAGAAACCAGCCGAGCCGAAAGAGATTGTCCTGGACATAAATAATCTCGTCGTTAAAGAATCCCGCGGGTCAGAAGCTGTTAAAGGCTTATCACTGCAGGTTCGGGCCGGTGAGGTGGTTGGACTGGCAGGAATTGACGGAAATGGTCAGTCAGAATTGATTAAGGCTGTCACAGGTTTGATGAAGGTCAGCTCGGGAACAGTCACGCTTAAAGGAGTCGACATTACCAATCATCGCCCGCGTCAAATCACGGAGATGTCGGTCGGTCATGTGCCTGAAGACCGTCAGCGCGAAGGACTGATTCTGCAGATGACCGTCGCTGAAAATATGGCCATTCAGACCTACTATCAGCCGCCGCTGTCAAAAGCTGGCTTCTTGAATTATCATGCGATTGACCAGCATGCACGAGATTTAATGGCTGAGTTTGATGTCCGCGGTGCCAGTGAGCTGATACCAGCCGGTGATTTGTCCGGCGGCAATCAGCAGAAAGCAATTATCGCCCGTGAAATGGACCGTGACCCTGATTTGCTGATTGTCAGTCAGCCGACACGCGGGCTCGATGTCGGCGCAATTGAATACATTCACAAACGTCTGATTATGGCGCGCGATACAGGTAAAGCTGTTCTCGTCGTGTCATTTGAATTGGACGAAATTCTCAATGTGTCTGACAGAATTGCCGTTATTCACGACGGAAAAATCCAGGGCGAGGTCAATCCGGCTGAAACCAATAAAAACGAGCTGGGAATCCTGATGGTAGGAGGTAAAGTCAATGAATCCTAAAGTGAAAAAAATTCTAGTTCCTATCATAGCAGTACTGGCAGGATTTATACTAGGTGCCATTATCATGCTGGTGTCGGGTTATAATCCTCTGATTGGCTACACAGAGTTGTTCTATGCCGCTTTTGGCGATGCTCGCTCAATTGGTGAAACGATTTCAACAGCCGGGCCTTTGATTTTAACTGCGCTTTCCTTTGCCGTGTCTATGAAAGTCGGGCTTTTCAATATTGGGATGTCCGGTCAGGCTTTAGCTGGCTGGGTGGCGTCAATCTGGTTTGCGCTGTCTTTTCCTGATATGCCTCGTATTATTTTAATTCCGATGATTTTAATTGTGGGAATAATCGGCGGACTGGTCATGGGGCTAATCCCGGGAATTTTAAAGGCTTTGCTTGGGACTTCCGAAGTCATTGTCACGATTATGATGAATTATGTGATTCTCTTCGGCTCAACCTTTATGCTCAAAAATGTCTTCTCGAAGAAGATTATTCAGGCCGCGGCGACGGATAATACCAGGCTGGTCGGCCCGAACGCGACTTTCCGTTTGGCTTGGCTGTCCAGGCTGACGGATGATTCAACGCTTAACATCGGCATTTTCATTGCTGTGATTGCCTTAATCATCATGGCGATTCTCTTTGCCCGCACGACGCTTGGTTTTGAAATTAAGGCGGTAGGGCTGAATCCGTCAGCTGCCGAATATGCCGGCATTTCTGCCAAACGTACGATTATTTCTTCAATGATGATTGCTGGTGCTCTATCAGGTCTCGGCGGTGTGGTTTACGGGATTGGTACCATGCAGTATTTCGCCATGCAGCATGCTTCGATGTCAATCGGATTTGACGGCATGGCTGTTGCTTTGCTGGGTCAGAATTCACCACTTGGCATTCTTTTTGCAGCTCTGCTTTTCGCCGTCCTGCAGGTGGGAAAGACCGGCATGACCATTGCCAACATTCCTCAAGAAATTGTCTCCATTGTGACCGCCTCAATCATCTTCTTTATTGCCATTCGGTTCGTCATTGAGACCATTTTGCCGAAAGCCCGGGAACACCGGGATAAGATGATGGACGAGGAGAGGAAATTGGCAGCTGAAACTGTGTCACAGAACGAGAAAGTCGAGCTCTCGAGTGAGCGCTATTCGGAAAATGCCGAGCTCTCGAGCGAACGCTATTCCAACGGAGGTGAAGAACAATGAATTTTGAGTCAATGCTTCAGCTGATTGTTTCATCAGCCTTAGTTTATTCTACCCCGCTCATTTTCACATCAATCGGCGGCGTCTTCTCAGAGCGCTCCGGTATTGTCAACGTCGGACTTGAAGGAATCATGACCATGGGCGCTTTCAGCTCAGTTGTCTTCAATCTTCAGTTTGCGGAAACTTTCGGTGCGTTTACTCCCTGGCTGGGACTGCTGGTCGGCGCTTTAATCGGTGCGCTCTTTGCAGCGCTGCATGCCTTGGCAACAATCACTTTCCGGGCAGACCACATTATTTCCGGTACCGTCATTAATCTAATGGCGCCTGCTCTAGGTGTTTTCCTGCTGACAACGATTTATGGAACCGGCTCATCGCGAACGATTGTACAGCCTTTCGGCAACTTTGACTTTCCGCTTTTGTCAAAAATTCCGTTTATCGGGACAGTATTCTTCAAAGGAACCTTTGCACCGGGCTTTGTAGCGGTTATTGTGGCTTTCTTGAGCTGGTTTGTCATCTTTAAAACGAAGTTCGGCCTGCGTCTGCGCTCCGTTGGTGAACATCCGCAAGCAGCCGACACACTAGGGATAAATGTTTATGCAATGCGCTACTCCGGCGTTATCCTGTCCGGTGTGCTGGGAGGAGTTGGCGGTGCCGTGCTCGCGCAGTCCATTTCCAATAATTTCTCAGTCACCACCATCGCAGGTCAAGGTTTCATCTCCATGGCAGCCATGATTTTCGGCAAATGGAACCCAATCGGCGCAATGGGTGCTTCCATCTTTTTCGGTCTTGCGATGTCACTTGCGACCATCGGCTACCAGATTCCCGTTATCAAGCAGATTCCGTCAGACTTTCTGTCAATGGCTCCTTACATCATCACAATCGTCGTGTTGGCAGTCTTCTTTGGACAAGCTGTCGCGCCGAAAGCAGACGGTACAAACTATATCAAGTCAAAATAAGTTCTTAGGCAAAATATCATATAAAATATAAAAATCTGCATGTCCTGTGCAGATTTTTATATAAATAGATAATAAAAAAAACTGCCGAAAGACAGTTCATCCAGTTTAAGCCAATTTTGCAGCCAGACGTGATTTATCACGTGCAGCCTTATTAGCCTTAATCAAACCTTTAGATTTTGCACTATCAATTGCAGAATGTGCAGCTTTCAAAGATTCTTCGCTAGGAGCAGCTTCAAATTTCTTAACAGCAGTACGCAGAGCTGCACGTTGTGCTGAGTTCTGCTCGTTCTGTTTGTTATTTAATTCAGCGCGTTTGATTGAAGATTTAATATTTGCCATGAATTTCCTTTCCGGGATATGATTCCATAATTTTGTACTTGACTATTATACAGGAAAGTTCGGGCTTTGTAAAGCCATAAATGTTGAATGACTTGACTTTGTCAAAAAAGCAGAGGTGAAATCAATATTTTATTCAAGTTCCAATCACGTCTCACTTGCTGGAATCTAAAGAAAAAGTGTTAGAATAAAGCATGAATAGGTAACATTATGGCCATGATAACAGTTGAGCATTACAGAAAATTTCAAGAAAACCATTAAGCAGCCTGGACTGGCAGGCTCTTTTAAATCACTTTTCAAACCGGAAGTTGAGATTTTTGAAGCAGTCAAAGACTTAAATTTTGAAGTTCCCAAAGGTCAGATTTTAGGTTTTATCGGTGCAAATGGTGCGGGAAAATCCACGACAATCAAGATGCTGACAGGAATTTTGACGCCAACGAGCGGGAAATGTGAAATAAACGGAAAAATTCCAACGCAAGATAGAAAAAATTATGTCAAGGATATTGGCGTCGTTTTTGGACAGCGTACACAGCTTTGGTGGGACTTGCCCTTGCGTGAGACCTACAGTGTGCTTAAAGAAATTTATCAAGTTCCTGAACAATACTTTGTAAAACGAATTTCAGCCATGAGTCGGCCGGCTCTTGATGCTTCCGCTTGATGATTTGCTCCTGCAAAGGTGGCGTAAAACCCAGTTTTTTGATATAATTATGTAGAAAATTTGTAAATGGCCGAGCAGTTGATGCACCGCCATTTTAGATATGGAGAGAGTATGAACATCTTTTTAGCCATTGTTCTTGTTGTCATTGGAGCCCTTGCAGGCTTTGCCGGAGGTATTTTCCTGACCCAGCGTCAGACGAAGAAAATGCTGCTTGAAAATCCTCCGCTGAACGAAGATGCCATTCGTATGATGATGGGCAATATGGGCCGCAAGCCGTCTGAAACTCAGGTTCAGCAGACTTTGCGCCAGATTCGCGCTGCGGCGAAAGCGCAGGATTCAAAAAAGAAGAAAAAATAGGTCGTTGCGTTGATGGATAATCGGCCCATTGGTCTTTTAGATTCAGGTGTCGGCGGTCTCACGGTGGTGCGGCAGCTTTTTCGCCAGCTGCCCAATGAAGAGGTCGTCTATATCGGCGACACGGCGCGCATGCCTTATGGGCCGCGTCCGGCGGACGAAATTCTGCGTTTCACCTGGGAGATGGTCAATTTTCTTTTGGCAAAAAACGTGAAAATGATTGTTTTTGCCTGCAACACAGCAACAGCCGTGGCACTGGATGAAATCCGGGCAAAGGTTGAAGTCCCAGTCGTTGGTGTGATTCTGCCGGGCGCAAATGCAGCTGTGCAGAAAACCAATTCTGGTAAAATCGGCATCATTGGCACACAGGCAACTATCCAGTCCGGCAGTTACAGCAAGGCCTTGCACTCGAGGTCTTCCGACTTGGAGATTATAAGTCTCGCCTGCCCGGCATTTGTGCCGCTGGTTGAGTCAGGAGATTTCAACAGTGAAAATGCGTACCAGACTGTGTCTGAGGCGCTGCAGCCGCTTGTTGGACAGGTGGACACACTGATTCTCGGCTGTACGCATTATCCGCTGCTGGCTGGGCAGATTCAGTCAGTGATGGGTGAAGACGTGATTCTGGTTGATTCTGGCGCTGAGGCGGTACGTGATGTGTCCGTACTGCTGAATTATTTTGCCTTGAACCGTGAGCTGGGTCTGCCTACAGCGCATCGCTTTTTTACCACCGGTGATGAAAGGCAGTTCAAAGAAATTGCGGAAAATTGGCTGAATCTCTCAGTCGATGTCAAGTCGGTCAGCTTTGATAAGACGAAAAAAATGCTGATTGCGACGCGGAATCCAGGAAAAATCCAGGAATTTAAGACGCTTTTCAGTGAAATCGGTTATGCTGTAGAAAGTCTGAATGATTACCCGAATTTGCCGGATATTGAAGAGACGGGCAGCAGTTTTGAAGAAAACGCGCGTCTAAAGGCCGAAACAATCGCGAATTTGACGCATCAGCTGGTGATTGCGGACGATTCCGGACTTTGTGTTGATGCTTTAGATGGGCGTCCAGGTATTTTCAGTCACCGTTATGCGGCCGAAAATGCCACGGATGAGCAGAATAACGCCAAACTTCTGTCGGAAATGGCTTCCACCGAAGCTGAGCGCAGGACTGCACATTTTCACTGTACCATCGCGGCTGCGCGTCCTGGTCATGAGAGCCTCGTTGTAGAAGCAGACTGGCCCGGCAGAATTGCCCTCCAAGCGCAGGGAGAAAACGGCTTCGGCTATGACCCTCTGTTTCTGGTTGGAAATACGGACAGAAGCGCGGCAGAACTAGACTCCGCTGAAAAGAATAAACTTTCTCATCGCGGACAGGCCTTACAGAAGCTGCTTGCAGCCTTTTCGGACTGGATGTCCAGCGAGAGATAATAGGAAAAATTGCATGATTGTCATTATGAGCGACTCGCATTCCGAGCGCAAAGTGATTGAAAATATTAAGGCTGAATATGCCGGCAGAGCCTCTGCAATCATCCACTGCGGCGATTCAGAATTGCCGAGCCGTGATAAAATCTGGCAAGGCCTGACGGTCGTCGCCGGAAACTGTGACTATGACTCAGGTTATAAGAATGTCCAGTCATTACAGGCGGACGGACAGAAAATTGTCGTGACTCATGGCCATCTCTACGGCTTAAACGTCATGACGCTGGGAAATCTGCCTTATCTGGCCGAAGAAGAAGCGGCTGATATCGTCTGTTTTGGACATATTCACCGTCCTGTCGCAGAAATCATTGACAATCGGCTTTTCCTGAATCCGGGCTCTGTGGCTCAGCCGCGCGGAGACTGGCAAATCAAAATGTACGCTGTCATTGAAATCGCAGAAGACAGTGTGCACAAAACTTTTAAAATTTCTTACCGCAACTTGCAGCATCAGCCTATTCCCGACTTGCAGCTTAGATTGGAGCTAATGAAATAAATGATGATTAAAGAGATGGAAGATTTTCTGAACGCCCATGCGGACACTTTTGTCAAAAGTGCCGATAATGTCGCAGTGCTGATGATTGACCACAACGTGGCGCACGCGAAACTCCTGCTCAGTCAGTACAAGTACACGCGTGTACCGGTAATTGACGTTGACAGACGCTTTGTCGGAGTTCTAGGACTGAATGAAATCGTGGAATTCGAGATGAGTTCAGATTTCTACTATGAAAAGTCCCAGAGAACTAAAATTTCTGAGATTGTCAATACTTCTGTGGAGACGGTTCCGGTGGATTATAATCTGGAAGACGTGCTTCACAAGCTGGTGAAAGAGCCCTTTTTACCGGTACTTGACGGTGAAAGCTTTGCGGGCATCATTGTGCGGCAGGACATTTTAAAGGCGGTCAATGCGCTGGTGCACGATTTTGATAAAGATTATGAAATTACAAAACGAAATCCCTAATTTTTTGCAGACGAAACTTTTGTCTGACAATTCAAAGGCAAGCTACAGTTATGATTTGCAGCAGTTTTGCGACTTTTTTACTGAGCGGGAAATCTCAGAGAGTTCGATTCTGCTTTTTCGCAAAAGTTTGTCAAGTCTGACGGAATCTGCGCAGAAACGGAAAATTTCCGCGGTGAATCAATTTCTGCGCTTTTTATATAGCCGGAAAATTCTCAAAGACTTTGTCCAGCTGCCCAAGGCGGACCCGAAACCGAATCCTGCTGAGATTTCCGTGCTGCGGGATTTGAACAAGTTCTACGGGCCTATTCAGTCAACCGGGCAGTTTATTGCCCTGCTGATTTTAGAAACGGGCCTCACTCCCTCTGAAATCGGTCAGCTCAGATGGAGTGACTTCAACTGGCGTTTCAATACGCTGGAGCTGAATTTGAACGGTGTACGCCGCGTGATTTCTCTGCGCAATAAATTTGCCGTCCGCGCAAAACTGATTACCAATGCGGACGAGCTTTTCAGCAAAACGCGCCAGTATCTGCATTCCGAGCTGAAGAAGTACACCGAGCTGACGGCCCGTGAACTGCGTGAACAGTACATCCTGCGAAAAGTTTCTGAAGGAATGGGCATTTACGAGTTGTCCGAATTGCTGGGTCTGAAAACCATCATGACCCTGGGAAAATACTATAAGAAAGTTAAATGACATAAATTTAATTATGTTAATGAAAATAAATTATGTCAAATGAGCTACAAATCAAATTAGCTGCAGAAAAATTTGAAGGCCCGCTGGACCTTTTATTGCATTTAGTCCAGTCTTACAAGGTCGATATCTTTGATGTGCCGCTCTTATCTGTGATTGAGCAGTATCTTGACTATATCTCAGCCATGGAGCAGTTGAATCTCGAGCTCGCAGCCGATTATATGCTCGTCGCCAGCCAGCTCATGCTGATTAAATCGCGCCGGCTTCTGCCGACAGTCAATGAAGATTTCGCTGAAGAAACCGAGCAGCTGGAGCAGGACATTTTACAACAAATTGTCGAATACCAGCAAATCAAAGAAGTTTCGGATGATTTGAAAGACCTGCATGCCGACCGTGCCAAGCACTTTTCAAAAGCGCGGACAGAAATAGTGGCTCAGACAGAAATCAATCTGCTGCACAACACAACCTCAATCGACCTCTATCTGGCTTTCTCGCAAATTCTCAAGACGCATCAGATTGAGAACCGCGCCAGTCACACCGTGGTGGAGCCGGACAGCTTTACGATTCAGGAAAAAATCGACGAAATCATGAATCTGTTCAAAAACAAGCAGCAGACGAAACTGAATTTCAGTGACTTTTTTATACACACCAGCAGCCGCAATGAGCTGATTACACTGTTTCTCGCCACGCTGGAGCTGATTAAATCGGAGCGCTTGAGCGCCGAGCAGAAAATTCCTTTTGGAGATATTTTACTGACAAAAAATGAATAATAGTGCAAAAATAGAAGCCCTGCTCTTTGTGGCAGGCGAAGAAGGACTGACCTTATCTGATTTGTCGGCCCTGACGGAACTGTCAATCACCGCCTGCCAGGAGCAAATCACCAAGCTGAACAAAACTTATCAGTCGCGGCAGGATTCGGCTCTGACCATCATCAAAACAGCCGAGCATTTTCGCCTGACAACCAAAGAAAACTTTGAAGACCTGCTGAAAACCTATGCCAAGTCAGCTGTCAACCAGTCCTTGTCGAAGTCGGCCCAGGATGTGCTGGCAATCATTGCCTACAAACAGCCGATTACGCGCCTGGAGATTGACAACTACCGAGGCGTCTCGTCAAGCGGTGTCCTGACAACCTTGCGGGCTTTCGGCCTGATTAACGTGGCCGGCCAGCTCGAAGCCCCTGGACGTCCGTCCTTGTACGCCACAACTGACTTTTTCCTGGATTACCTGGGAATCAACGAATTGTCAGACTTGCCGCCGGTCAGCGAAGATTCGGCAGAAGACGAAGCTGCAGAATCAGCTTTATTTGGAGAAAAAACAGAAAATGAGAATTAATCAATACCTGGCGCATGCCGGATTTGCCAGCCGACGCAAGGCAGAAGAGCTCGTAAAGTCAGGCCAGGTTCGTGTCAATGGCCAGAAAATGACGGACTTGGCCTATCAAGTTCAAAGCGCAGACCAAGTGACAGTCAATGGGCAGGCAGCCCTCAACGAGGAGAAAGTTTATTTCCTGCTAAACAAGCCGCGCGGCTATATTTCCAGCGTGTCAGACGACAAAGGACGTAAAACCGTCCTGGATTTGCTGCCGGCCGTGGCCGAGCGCATTTACCCTGTCGGCCGGCTAGACTGGGATACCAGCGGCCTCCTGCTCCTGACTAATGACGGTGATTTTGCCAATCTGATGACACATCCCAGCCATCAGATTGAAAAGGTTTATGTGGCCAAAGTTGAGGGTTACGCCAATAAGCTGAATCTCCGCCCTCTGACGCTAGGCATGAAAATCGAGCGTCAGGCCATTCAGCCGGCCCGTTACAAAATCATCCGGACAGATAAGGCAAAGAACGCCTCAGTTGTTGAGCTGACGATTCACGAAGGTCATAATCATCAGGTTAAGAAGATGTTCGAGCATGTAGGACTTCCTGTCCAAAAACTTTCCCGCATCCGTTTCGGTAATTTGACTTTAGACGGTGTTCCGGCTGGAAAATACCGTAAACTCAGCGTTAAGGAGGTTCGGGAATTAATCCGGGCAGCTGACTGATTACATAATTTTCACAAGCAAAAAATTGACAGAATCTCTGATTACATAATTTATTTTGTAAAAATTATGTAATTCAGCTTTTTCTCTTGAAATATTCTTCACAAATGTTATAATTAATCTATCTTCAGGGCACCGTGTAATTCGGGACCGGCGGTAATTTGAGCTGTAAGGCAAGATAAGTCCGCGAGCGCAAGCTGACTCAGTGAGATTCTGAGACCGACAGTTGAACGTGAAAACGCTCAGATAGTCTGGCTGGGAGAAGAGGTCTTAGGATTTTCTGTGTGCGCAATTAACTGGCCAGAATTCCTCTATAACTGAAACTCCCTTCAAAAATAATGAAGAAATTCAAAAATTTTTGGAGGACTTTTTATGTCTAACACAAGAAAAATGACGCTGATTGCCATGCTTTCAGCAATTTCTACACTCCTTGCAGCGCCTTTTCTGCAATTTGTGCTCCTGCCGGTGGTTGACTTTCTCAAAGTCGAGCTGACGATTCTGCCGGTTCTGCTAGGCGTCTTCATGCTTGGACTGAGTTCAGGATTCATTATACTGACGATTCGGACGATTCTCTGGCTGCTTTTGTTCAACCAGGGGCCTTCAACCTGGATTGGTATGCCGATGAATTATCTGGCGATTTCAGTTTTCATGGTGGTACTCTGGCTCTTCATCCGCAAAAAAGCCACGCCAGTTAAGTTTGCCCTGGGCGGCATCCTGGGAACACTCGCCTTTACAGCAATGATGCTGCTGATGAACGTTATTTACGCGATTCCCATGTATGCGAAATTTGCCAACTTTGACATCAATACCATGTTCGAAGGCGGTGTGCGCGTTTACCTACTCGTCGGCGTCATTCCCTTCAATCTGCTGGAAGGACTGATTTTCATTGTCGCATTTGCCGTCATCTTTGCCATTCTGCGGCGCAATAAAATCGTCAAATTTCTAAATGCTTGACAAAGCCGATGAAATTTGATATTCTATACAAGGTTTAAATAAACCGCCAAAGACAGCAGGGGGCGATTGAAATTCAATCCAGCCGTAAACATCCCGCCGAGGTGAGCAAATATTAATTTAGTATTTAACTCTCTTTGTCTTTTGGTTGGCAAGGAGAATTTGTTTGCAAAAAATAGATCGAATTGTCCCAAAAATAAAATAGGAGGTAAACAAATGAACGATTACAAAGTAAATGCGACTACAATGGCTGCAAAAGAAGAGCTTGTTGACGTTTATGCCAAGAAATTTGAGGATGCGACTTCGGTTGTGGTTGCAAATTCCCGCGGCTTGAGCGTTAATCAGGACACAGAGCTTCGTAAACAGCTTCGTGAAGCAGGCGTTGAGCTGAAAGTTGTCAAGAATTCAATCCTGCGCCGTGCAGCTGCTAAAGCTGGTCTTGACGGCTTGAACGACAGCTTTGTCGGCCCGTCAGTTGTGGCATTTTCAAATGATGATGCCATTGCACCTGCCAAAGTCATCGCAGACTTTGCAAAGAAAGCAGAAGCACTTGAAATCAAAGCCGGCGTCATTGAAGGCAAAATCTCATCTGCGGATGAAATCAAAGCCATCGCTGCATTGCCAAGTCGTGAAGGCTTGCTCTCAATGCTGCTTAGCGTGCTTCAGGCACCTGTTCGTAATGTGGCATATGCTGTTAAAGCTGTCGCAGAAGCAAAAGAAGGCGCAGCGTAATTTCGCCTAGCGTCTGTTAAATTTAAAATTTATAAGGAGAATATCAATCATGGCATTGAATATTGAAAACATTGTTACTGAGCTTGAAGGCGCAACAATCCTTGAGCTCGCTGATCTTGTATCAGCAATCGAAGAGAAATTCGGCGTTTCTGCCGCTGCACCTGTAGCTGCTGGTCCAGCTGCCGGCGGCGCTGCTGAAGAGAAAGACAGCTTTGATGTTGTCTTGACTGCAACAGGCGACAAGAAAGTTGCTGTTATCAAAGTGGTTCGTGAAATCACTGGTCTTGGTCTTAAAGAAGCTAAAGACCTCGTTGATGGTCTTGGCACTGTCAAAGAGGGCGCATCTAAGGATGAGGCTGAAGAGATTAAAGGCAAGATTGAAGAGGCAGGCGGCAGCGTCGAGCTCAAGTAATCTAGCTTATTTAAAGATTTATGGAAGACCCGTTTTTATGGGTCTTTTTTGATTGAAAAAACTTCATGATGATAACTAAATTATTATTTGATAAATACTTTTATAATTGGTATAATTATTAATGAGAATTAAATTGTTTAATCATTAGTAAAATTATCATTAATCGTAATTTTTGCCGAGCCTCAGGGACTGCTTGCGTTTCCTGATGTTTCACAAGAAGGAGAAACTTGTATGCTGAAACTAGAAAAGATTATTTTTCCACACATGAAATCAATTTCTCTTCACTTATATGAGCCAGGTTTATATGGCATTGTGGGGAAAAATGGGATAGGAAAATCTACGCTTTTTGGGGTAATTAACGGAGAGGTTAAGGTTAAAGAGGGGGTGGCAGAAGTTGGCAGTGTCAGCTATTTACCGTCTACGGATATTTTTGACTTGAATCTGACGGCCGGGAACTACTTTTCGCTCTTAAATGCTGAAGAAACGAGAAAGGCAAATGTTCTTCTGAAGAAATTCCAGGCAGAATCGCTGTTGAAGTTGAAATTAAGTAAGTATTCTTTAGGGATGTTACAACTGTTTGCAATTATTTTTATGCTGTCGATAGATTCTGATATTGTCATTATGGATGAAATGAGCAGCGGCTTAGATGTTGCGCATAAGAAGGTTTTATTTGACCTGCTAAATGTTGAAAAGCAGCAGAGGATTGTCCTTTATACTTCTCATAATCTTGAGGAGGTGGAAAAATTTTGTGATAAATCCTATTATTTAACTGAAAAGGGCTTGCAGGAGATTTTGGACTTTGCAGCTGTCAAGCAAGAGCTTACAGAGGAGGGCTGGGAATGAAGCAATTAAGATTTGAATTTCTGAGGATTTTTTCCGGAAGAAAGAATCAGCTCCTTTATCTTCTTTTGACGTTTTTGGTGATTGTTCTAGCAATTTATTCTTCTAATTTAAAAAATTCAAATGACATTTTAGCTCTAAAAGAACATGTGAATCAGTCACTTCAGCTTTCAAAACAGAATCTTGCAGATTACTCTGGTGACCTCACTGTTCCCGAAGATATTATAAAGAGCACAAAGACAGATTATGGTCTTTTAGAGAAACAGAAAAATGCGCTTGATGAAAATGACATCAATAGTTATTATAAATTGGAGTACAAGCTTAATGAAAGTCGTATTCAGTCAGGTGTTGCCGGGACAGATAATGCTGGTAATAGTTTAGTCGATGACAATAAATATATTGAAACAGTTATTGATAGAGGGCTTGATTTTGAGACTTTTGCTGGTACACAACTTCATGCTTTTGGTCTGATGAATGAAATCTATTTTCCGCTTGTGCTTAGCTCTCTGGCTTTTATCATCTATGTCCTGATTGGAGGAGTTTCGGTTTCCTCTGACTATGAAAGTCGAATGAACAGGTTTTATAAATGTAAAATATTCACGAGCAAGCAGTATATTCTGGATACTTTTCTTGCTAATTCTGTGATTCTTTCTGTCTGGTATGTTTTGGCTGCGCTGATATACTTGGTGATAGTAGGTCTGACACAGAGATTTGGCTCGCCGAATTATCCAAGCGGCTTTGCAGGAATTTCATTGCTTGAGAACTGGAAAGTTGGCCTTTTTAGTTTATTGTGGGGAATACTTGTCATTATCTTTTTAAATTCTCTGGGTGTATTTCTGTCAGTGCTTCTAAAGAAGACTTCAATTGTTGTTGGAATCATTGCTGTTTTGATTCTCGGCTATCAAATGATTAAGAATCAGCCTTTTTTACAGCCGATTCGTAAGTTTATTCCCATGTCGTATTTTGAGCCGATTCCGTTATTGAGAAAAGAAGTGTATTTATTTTCTTCACCTGTGGTTTTTGGAGCTGTGTTTCTACTGTTATTGACGATTCTATTTCTATCGTCTTCTGTTTTTATTCAGAAACAATATAAAATAAGAAAAGTATAAAATGAGTTTTATGGACATCAATAAGCATTTCTCACAGTTTGACGACAGATTTTTGATACACTATGTCCATGAAGTTAAATTTTAAAGTATTTTTTAGAACTTATCTCAGAGAGTTCCGCAGTGACTGGCTGAGATACCTGTCCTTATTTGTCGGGATGAATCTGCTCTTGACGCTTGTTATCATTCCTGTTTTTAACTGGCTTGTCGGCCTTGTGATGAGCTGGAGCGGCATTCCGTTCATTTCTTATAATAATCTTGGAAACCTGCTCACTCAGCATTTACCGGGGATGCTGGGACTTTTCGTCTTGCTTATCGTGCTGCTGGCGGTGATTTTCGTGCAGTTTGCGATTCAGTTTCATGGTGTGCGCCTGATTCAGCAAGGTGTGGGGCGTTTTCGGATGATTGTCGGCGAGAGTCTGCGCTCGCTGCGTAGGCTGAGTCTGCAGGCTTTCCTATTCTTCATTTTCTATTTTCTGCTGATTCTGCCTTTTGGACGGATTGTCTTTAGTACGCCGCTCTTATCGAAAGTCAAGATTCCGGTTTTTACCATGGGCTTTTTCATGGCGAACTGGCGAAACATGCTGATTCTGGGCGCTTTTTACCTGATTACTTTCATGATTGGTTCGCGCTTCATTTTCGTGCTGCCGGGCATGATTCTGAAAGGAAAAACGCTGAAGCAGGCGCTCAAAGACAGTTTGGATTTAACACATCTGCGGAGATTTGTCTATTTTGTGGCCTATTTCGCGCTGATTGGCGTGCTGACGATGATTCTGAGCGAGGGCGGCAAGTTCCTGATTTATCTGCTGCAGCTGCTGCTGGATATGACGCCGCTGGCCTTTGCGGGCAGTATCGTGCTCTTGACGGCGGGCGAAATCTGGGGAATGCTGATTTCCGCGCTGGCCGCAATGCTCTTTTTCAGCTTTTTAATTCGCGAGTTGGGCTTTCCTTTGGAAAAAAGTCCCAGAACTCCGACGCGCTCTACGTTTCGGATTGCCAGCAGCATTTTCGGAGCTCTGGCGATTCTCTTACTTGGCCTGTCCAGCTGGTTTTACCTGTCCGGCGGCATGGACCACAAGGTTCTGGCGATTTCCCATCGCGGCGTAGACAACGATAATGGCGTGCAGAACACACTTCCAGCGCTAGAATTGACCGCCAGAGAGAAGCCGGACTATGTTGAAATGGACATTCAGGAAACGGCTGACCACCAGTTTGTGGTCTTTCACGATGCCAGTCTGAAGGAGTTAACCGGCGTGAATAAAACGGCTCAGGAAATGACGCTCTCGGAGCTGACCAAGCTGACAGTGACAGAAAAGGGCAAATCCGCACCGCTTGTCAGCTTTGATGACTATTTCGCGAGCGCTGAGAAACTGGGGCAGAAACTTTTGATTGAGATAAAAACCAGTCCTAGGGATTCATCCGACATACTTAACATTTTTGTCCAAAAATACGGGGCGAGGATTTTGAAAAACAAGGACATGGTGCACTCGCTGGATTACGGCGTGATTACAGGGCTGAAGAAGCTTGAGCCGGCGATTCCGGTTAGTTTTATCCTGCCGCTGAATCTGGCCTTTCCGCAGACGGATGCGAACGCTTACACGGAGGAAGAGACGACGCTGGACAGCGACTTTGTGATTCAGGCGCACAATCATAAGCAGCAGGTCTATGCCTGGACGATTAACGATACTAAAATGATGCAGAGGCAGATTGTCTATGGGGTTGACGGCATTATTACCGACAAGCTTTCGGATTTGCAGAAGACGATTAAGGATTCTGAGGGCAAGAATATCAGCTATGCGGAGCGGCTGCTGGTGCTGTTTTCTTTGGAGCCGAATCCTGGGGATAATGCGGTGAATTAGGATTTGCAGTTGCAGTTGCGTGTAGTGGTAATTGAGAGAGACCATGTTTGTGGTCTCTATTTAGCTTGTGCATGGACTGGAAAAGCGAACAGAATCCGAACTCAGCGTCTTAAGCGCTTTCTGCAGTTTTATATTGATTCAAAATCTTTTTTTGATGACTCTGTGAAAACAATTTTAAGCATTACTCCCATTCGTCCTCAACTTTATCTAAGCCATCTCGCTAGTTTTCACCCATGACTGCTTCAGCAGTATAATACCCCTCCATAGAAATTTCAAAGGGAATTTTCTTCTTGATTACGATTTGCTTAAAATAAATGTTGATTGCTGTTGTAAAATCTAATCCCAATTCCTGTAAGGTTTCCGCTGTTGTATTCTTCAAGTCAATATCCAAATTCACATTTAGTTTTGTTTTAGTTTTGGTTGCCTGATTAGCCTCTTTTCTTATACACTTATTATAGACCCAATAGGTGTGTATGTTAATGGAAAATTGATTTGTTAAGACAAAGATGAAATAAATAGACAATTCAACTCAACTGTGTTATAATTTATATACAGTAAAAACTAATGATTAACAAAATTTTATATAATTATCAATTATCACAAGGGTATTCTATTT
>NZ_BAAGGQ010000018.1:0-42407 GCF_054658595.1 Lactovum odontotermitis | reverse complement strand
TATATAAACTATATTGATAAGAAATTTCTCCACGTAAATCAAATTTATTCTCTCCTTTTTATCTGGTTTTAGAAGTCAATTCAATTTTCATTGAATCTATTTATAAGATAATCAGAGAATTAATGAACAAATGAGGTACCCATGAACTATTTTTTAAATGAGAATATTTTCACATTGAATTCCGGAACAGAATTTTCCGCAATTAAGCGCCTGCAGTTGTTCAAGAAAAATGGTCAGTCTGCACAGATTCTGACACGCAATTATAATACTAATAGTATGACTGACATTGAGCGCGCTGGTCTAGAACCATCTGATGTACTTAATATGTACGATTATTTTCAAGAAGTTGCAAATCAGCCTGAAATTGATGTCAACATACGTTATACCAGTGTGATTGATAAGAATCTGTATCATATTGAGGGACTTGATTCAAACGAGTCGCTGATTAAACATTATGGCAGGACGATTGCCAAGTCTGCTACTGTGGGGCTTATAAATTCTATAGACTGGTATAACGATAATATGGTTGTTGTGGCACGTGACATTTGGGATCGTCGCGGGTTTAAATCTTCTACGCAGTATTTTCACCCGGATGGCTCACAGGGGCCGCAGATTTTTTTTAATGCTAACGGGCAGCCAAAAATAGAGCTGATGCATATGAATATTAATGGTGCTTTGGCATCAACCTGCTGGAAACTTTTGGGCTATCAGGGGAAAGTTTGGAGCTTTAACACAGAAGAAGATTTTTTTGCTTTCTTCGCATCAGAATTAGCTAAGAAAGAGTCTTCCAGCTTCATTTGTGATTGCCCTTCTCTAACAGGTGCTTTACTAAAAATTGAAGGTGCAGCTGGTAAGTGGCAATATTTGCACAATATACACGATACCATAGATTATCAGGCTGCTCTCTCTCGTATCGCGGATAAGGTGGATGGCTTGATTGTACCAACCAGGCAGCAAAGGGAAGAAATTCAGAGACATTATAAATTTAAACTTCTTCTGGTTCTGCCGGACACTTATGCAGAAAAAGCAGCGGAATCCCCCCCTCTTTCACAGCAGCGCGAGCAGACGATTGTTTGTCTAGGTCCTGTTGCTTCAAATAAATGTTCCATTGATGCAGTGGATGTGCTGGCCATGGTTCATGAAAAGTTACCGCTTGTGAGGCTGAGTTATTATGGTTATGCTTCGCCTGCGGATTATGGGCAGCAGCTGGAAAAACGTGTGAAGGAACTGGGATTAGATGGCTTTGTTGACTTTCCAAAGTACAAGAGTGAGTCTGCACTGTCAAAAATTTTGCCAAAGGCTGGTGTTCTACTCAATATTTCAGATGGTGAAGCTTTCGGCATGAGTGTTTTGAAAGGAATGAGCTATGGCACACCGGTTATTGGTTACAAGGTCAAATATGGTTTGCCGGTTCTAATTACCAGTGGCCAGGAAGGGGAACTTGTACCATTTAGGAACCTGCAAGCTGTTGCAGCTGCAATTGTCAAACTATTGAGCCAGCCGGAATTACAGTTAGCTTATTCCAGGGCGGCTTATGAGCGCGCTCAGGCGTTCAGTGCTGAAAAAGCATGGCAAAAGTGGGATTCAACCCAACAGCTCGTGAATAATCTCTTTATGAAAGTGTAGGATAATTTTGTGAATTTTTTTATTAACGGAAGCTTTAGTAAACAGAATTCCGGGATTGAGCACGCCCAGTTAAAGCGTGCCCAGCTTTTTCGCAATCATGGCGAGCCATTTAAGCTAGTCTTTAGAGACTGGAATCCGCGTCTGCATTATTTTCTAAGTGAAGCTGGTGTGTCAGATGGTGAGATACTCTGCATGTTTGACTTCTTTCAGCGCTCTGAACAAATTGAGGATAAAATTCTGAATGTAGAAGATATTGACTTTGGGATTGACAACCTTTCCTACATTGAGGTGGAGAGGGAAACAACATATTTTGTAAAGAGAGATCAAACGCTAGTGGCACAAGTACGTTGTTTTCGGGATGAAGATAAGCTTCAGCATCGTGTATCATTAGTAGAACTTTTTGATGATTTTGGTAATCTTTATCGAGTTGACAATTATGATTCCCGAGGGTTTCTATCACTGGTACAGTGGTATACACCTGACAATAAGATTGGAACAGAAGTCTGGTATGATACCAGCGGAAAGCCAGTGCTTGAAACTTTCAACAAGATTGACGGTACTGGTCAGCTGGTTAAGACGGGTTGGCGCCTTACGTATGATGAAAATGGTGCAGTTTATATGTTCAGCAATATAGACGAACTGACTTTACATTTTTATAATCTGATTAATGCGAAATACTGGTCTGATGAAAAGTTGAATGTCTTTGTTCTGGATCGCACACATTTAGGAGACTGGTCATTATTGCAGCTGGAACGTCCTGCTTATACAGTATTGCACCTGCATAATGGTCATACAGGGGATTCTCAAGACGTAGTGCATTCTATCATGAATAATTGGTATGAATACGGCCTCACGAATATGAATCGTTATGATGCGGTAATTTCTGCAACGCAAAAGCAAACCAATGACATCATTGCACGATTCGATCCAAAGTGTCACATGTTCACAATTCCAGTTGGCGTAATTCCGGATGAAGTCTTTAGGGAGCCGCATGTGTCAATGGATGCGCGTAAGAAACATTCGGTACTGGTGACAGCTCGTGTGGCACCGGAGAAACGAATCGGCATGATTATCCGCGCAATTGGTGAAGCACGCCGGACAGTTCCTGATATTACACTTGATTTTTATGGCTTCGTTGATCACGGGAATAATGATGCAGCCCAAAAAGCAATTGATAGGGCAATCAAGGATTACAAAATGGAAGAGGCTGTTCGTCAACACGGCTATTCCGGAGATGTGTCAAGTTTACAAAGAGAATACCAGATTTATGGACTCTTTTCCACCATGGAAGGCTTTAATCTCTCACTGATGGAAGCTCAGAGTCATGGGATGGTTGCAGTAACAAACGATGTCAATTACGGGCCGAACGAGCTGACGGTTGATGGTGAGAACGGCTATATTGTCGGGTTTAATGATGTGAAAGCTTTCTCAGAACGGCTGGTCAAGCTCTTCACCGACGAAGAACTTCTGCAGCGTATGTCAGATTGTGCCTATGAGCTGTCTTTACGCTATTCTGAGGCCAGTGTCTGGAAAGCTTGGCGGGCGTTGCTTGACGATGCGAGCTCTAAGAAGTTCAGCTACATATCTGATATTACTAGAGGACTCGGTAATCAGATGATTAATGGCAGAGACTAATCCAAAAGTCTCCTGCTCAATCTAGATCAGGAATCACTATGAAAAATGATTTGCGCAAAACTTGTGATAACTCGATTTATCTCAAAAAGTTAAAATTAGCGGATGAAAGCTATGAAGCAAAAGAATATAAAGATGCGATTATCTTATATAACGAACTTTTTTCTTACTTGAATGAAGATTTCGCTCATGATTTACGTGAGCTCTATCGAAAATTAGCGGATTGTTATTATGCTTTGGAAGACTGGTCTCAGGCCCGGCTCTTTTATGAGCGCACGCTTGACTACTCAGACCGGAATTCCGCTATTTTTGCGCGTTTAGCATCATTGTATTATGCTTATGATATTGAAAAAGCCATTCCATATTACAAAGCGTCATTGAGGTTAAAGGCAAATGAAGCGACTTTCGGCAATATGTGCCTCTCAATCTTAAAATCTGTTAACTATAATCAGACAAAAATCAAGGAAGTGTTTGAATCAGGTGTTGACAAAATACGTCCTTTTGTCATGGGGAGGCAACGTCCTTATGAACATGTAAAAAGAGCCAAAAAAGTCGGGGAGAAGTTAAATGTTGCTTACCTTTCATCTGATTTTTATAGCCACGCCATGATGGAGTTTGTCCTTCCTCTTTTAGAGAATCACGATCAGACAGCTTTTAATTTTACTCTTTATTCCTGCAAAGCAATCAATGATACCACTACGAAAAGAATTAAGGAGACCGGTATTAACTTTGTGGATGTTTCTGACAGGACTGGCGCTCAAATCGCCCGTCGTATCTACAATGACCGAATTGATATCATTGTAGATCTAGGCGGACATACCCATGCCAGACGCGTCAATGCACTCTTTTTCACTCCAGCTCCCATCCAGATGCAGTATCTAGGATTTGTCAACACTTTGGGCATGAAAGAAATTGATTACATCTGGGCTGATGAATTTATGATTCCAAAAGACAAAGCAAACCTGTATACTGAAAAACCTTTCTATTTAAAATCCGGAATGCACCGCTTTGACTTTAATATGTCGGTGGAAAATTTCCCTGAAGTGGCGCCGCTTCCGTGTCTTGGAAATGGTTATATTACTTTCGGCAGTTTTAATGACATGTCGAAAATCTCCTTTACAACTTTAGATTTGTGGGCAAAACTCCTTCAACGTGTTGGAAATTCTAAGTTATTGATTTATCGTACGAAAAACTTGGAACAGGACAAAAAAGACTGGTTTGTTCAAGAATTTAAGAAACGCGGCATTACTAAAGATAGATTGATTTTAAGCAACGAAGTTTTCCCGTCACTCTTTTCCGCTTATTCGCAGGCAGATATCGGACTTGACACGACACCATACGGCGGATTAACCATCACGATTGAGCAGGCCTATATGGGACTTTCTGCAGTGACACTGGTAGGAGAGGGTATGCAGTCCAGAGGCACTGGCGCTGTGAACCGAGCGCTTCATCTTGAAGAGGAGCTGAATGCCTATTCGGAAGAAGAATATATCGAAAAGGCCAGTGCTCTGTCGCGAAATATTGAAAAATTAAACCTGATTCACACTGGCCTTCGGGAAAGATTGACAAGTTCGCCGCTTTTCACCGATCGTCGCGGTTTTGCACATGAAGTTGAAGATGGCTATCGCCATATTTGGACAAGGTATTTAAATTCGTAAAGAAAGCAGGGAAAATGACAACGAGCGAAGAAGAACGCCTGAAAAAACGCTGCAATGATCTGGAATTTCTGACGCTTATGCAGGCGGCGGACAAGATTTACCGGCATCAAAATCAGATGGGAGATAAAAAGCGCTCAAATGAGCGTGCAATTGAGATCTACCAGCTACTTTTTAGTTATATTGATGATAGTTTTGCTTGGGATAAGAGTGAACTTTATCGTAAGATAGGCAATTGCTACTATGCCATGGGCGACAGAGACCATGCCCGTATAAATCTGGAAAAAACGCTGAATTATTCGACAACAAATGCTGCAGTGTACAAACGTTTAGCTTCTATTTTTTATGCTTTTGATCAAGATAAAGCCATCGAATACAATAGCCGCGCGTTCACTCTGGACAATAATTTCGCGAATTACAGCAGCCGGAATTTCTTAACTCTTCAGACGGATGCTTACACGCCCAGGGGGGTACGAGAGAAGCTGGAAGAATATGCCTCAGGATGGCCGAGAAAATTTGCAGCCAATGGAACAGTTTATACACATGAACGATTAAAAGTGCGGGGTAAACTGAAGAAAGATAAAAAACTGCGGATTGCTTATCTTTCCTCAGACTTTTATAGTCATACTATGATGAGTTTTATCATTCCTTTGCTTGAACATCATGACAGGAGCAAATATGACATTACACTTTATTCAACGGTAACGCAGAAATATGACAAGGTCACCACTCGAATCATGAAACTCTGCAGTCGCTTCATAGACTGCTCGAGACTGAACAATTTTGAACTTGCTCAGCGGATTTATGAAGATGAAATCGATATTTTAATTGATTTGGGCGGCTTTACATATGGTCATAACCGCAGTTTTGCTTTGCTTTTCAGACCGGCCCCCATTCAGGTTCAGTATTTGGGTTTTCTGGGCACTTATGGATTTAAAGAAGTGGATTATATCATGACTGATAAGTATACAGTGCCCAAAGGCAGTGAGGATTTGTATACTGAGACGCCGATGTACATTGAAGCGGGCATGGAGCGGTTCGGTTTCATGCGGAAAACTGAGCTGCCTGATATTACTCCGCTGCCGATGGAGAAAAATGATTATGTCACTTTTGGTTCTTTTAATGACATTGCCAAGATCACAACAACAACCCTGCGTTTTTGGTCAAAGCTGATGGAAGCTGTGCCGACGGCGCACCTCCTGATTTACCGCTATGGTACACGACTGACACCAGACAAAATCGAGCAGCTTTACCAGCGTCTGGAGAATTTGGGAGTTGCGCGCGAACGGGTTGCGTTCTGTAAGGAGAAGCTGGATCCACATTACAAAGCTTATGATCTGGCTGATATCGGCTTAGATTCCATGCCGTTCGGCGGCTTATCGATTACGATTGAAGCACTGCACATGGGCCTACCGACGCTTTGCTGTCCCGGTGAAGCTTTTGCCTCACGCGGTACTGGGCGTGTCAATAAGATGTTAGGCATTGACGGCGTTTTCAATGCTTCTGACGAAGAGGACTTTGCGCGTAAAGGAGCGGTACTGGCGGCAGATTATGGGAAAATGCGTTATTATCGTGAAAATTTACGTAAAATCGTGCAGGCTTCGCCATTGACACAGGATTTGGACGGTTTTGCACGTTCAGTCGAGGCAGCCTATGTCAAAGCCTGGTGCAAATATGTAGACGAAAATTCCGCTGATAATAAATAACACAATTGCCCTATTCTGTAACGAATAAAACTGGAGATAAAATGGAACACCAAATAGAAGTAAGTGAAGCGCTCATCTCTCTTTTGAAGAGTAAACATATTTATGTACAGCGAGATCTTAACTACAATCGCTTTACTGGTTTTGTTCGTTTTGACGATAGTCTTGAAATTGAAGCTTACTCACAAATTTGCTACTCACGCGGACGGCTTTGGAGCATGGGAACGAGCTCTTATTCATATGGCAGTTCACTGCCATATTCTACACAAGTGGGCAGATTCTGTGATTTGTCTTCGAATATTTCAGTCTTCCCTTACGGACGTCATGATCCGCATCGTTTTACAATGTCGCCGATTGGTCTTTCTAATTATAGTGAAAGGGGTATTGTTCCAATGCAGAGAGGGATAGAGCCTAACGGCGGCTTTATACCAGCGCCTTTTGTTGAACAAAGACCGCCAATCGTAATTGGACATGATGTCTGGATTGGAGATGACGTGCGTATCCGGCCGGGAATTCATATCGGAAACGGCGCTTATATCGGAACGGGAGCTATTATTACTAAAGATGTCCCTGCTTACAGTATGGTTGCAGGAAATCCTGCGACTGTACATAAAAAGCGTTTTTCAGACGATGTGATTGATCAGCTTCAAAAGCTGGAGTGGTGGAACTATCCGTATTGGAATTTTAAGAATATTCACGGTGACGAGCCGATTTGGTCATTTATTGGTAAAATGTATGACTTGATTCATTCGGGGAAGATTCAGAAACATCAGCCGGAGAAATTGACGGCGAAAGATCTTCTACAGTTTGTAGAATGATTAAAAGAGTTTTGATGATGAAAAACTCACTCGGGAGATTTCCAGGTGAGTTTTTTGTTTTCTGCTTAAAAATCTGATTATAATTTTTGAAATCTTTACTTTGGTGTTATATAAGAGAGATATGAAAAACGATTTAAGCAGGAAGTGCGAGAACTCAATTTTCCAATTTACCTGAAAAAACTGAAACTAGCCGATGAAACATATACAGAAGAAGAATATAAAGATGCAATTGTTTTATACAATGAACTCTTTCCTTTTTCTTAAAGAACTAGGCAAATGGGAATAAATATAGGTGTTATTCTCAACGTTTGTGGTTTGTTGTATGAGAGCTTGATATAAAAAATTACAAATAAGTAATGGAAATGAGTTGACAAAGAATGGATGGCGATATAAAATGAAAACGTAACCATATAAATCTGGAATTTTTAGGAGGGATTTATGAAAAAGAAATTCTTGAGGCGTCTGATTGTATCTGTAGCAGCTGTTCTTGCTCTGGGAGGTGGAAGTTTTCTAGAACAGAGTCTATTCAGCAGTCATGACGTTGTAAAGGCAGCAACAACTGCCACTTACCCTTGGCCTTATTCATATGTAGGGCAGACGTCAGTAACTTATAAGGCAAAAGTGGTGACACAAGTCGATGGTCTGTTTACTCCGAGTTTGAGTGCTTCAGATCAGGTTTTGACAACCTCAAGTTATTATGGACAATCTGGATTTGTGGATGCAGAATGGGTAAACGGATCCGTTACTTGGGTGCGGATTGAGTTTATGGATGAAAATAAATTCTGGGTTGATAAGCATTCATTGGCACCAGAGCCCTTTTCATATACGGGCCAAACATTTGCAAATTATCAGGCAAAAGTGGTAACCCAAGCCGATGGTCTATTTACTCCAAGTTTAACTGCTTCAGACCAGGTTTTGACAGCCTCAAGTTATTATGGGCAAACCGGAACCGTGACTGCAGAGTGGGTAAATGGCTCCGTTACTTGGGCGCGGATTGCTTTTTCAGATGGTAGATCTTTTTGGATTGATAGACATTCACTACAAAAATCATACTATCAGGAGAGTGCAACCAGCTACACAGTTGATATGTCAGACGGTGAGTATTGGAAAGACTACATCACGAGCGGAACAAACACGGGTGCGCGTTTCTACACAATCAAAGCTGAAAATAAAAGCGCGATTAATGGTCAATATTATCCTTTGTTTAGCGGAGAATATGGTGATTATTCACATGTAGCGAGCCTCTCAAATACTCAAGGAGGAGTGTACTTTTTAGCGACTAAAGAGAAACAAGTTTCGGCGGGTGGATTTCTCGATACGGCAGTTTATTGTACTCCTGATAATGTTCACTGGTACTGGATTAATAAAAGTGCTTTTAGTGATGATGAATCCTTTAGTCATGATGGAATAACAGCGCATGCGAGCCTGAAAGGAACGGGAACTAATGGGGCAATAAAATGGTATGTCAGTCCGACAGATCCTTTGGCAGCTCAAATAAAAGCGGCGGTTGCACAATGGAATGTTTGGCTGCCAGGTACTTTTGAAGCAAGTCCTTCATCTTCGGCTACGAATGTCAATATTAATATTGATGAAGTAGACCTTGTAAAAACTTATAACTCTACCAATTACATGAACTACTGGGCTATGACGTATATGAATTGGGATTATTATCTTTCAAATGGTTTGATTGTGCAAGGCTCACAAAAAGTACAGATACTGTTAAATAATGGGGCAAGCACTTCAGGAGAAAATAATTTGGTTGCTCAAGCGTCCAATGATAGCCAAGGAGTAACTAACATTATTGAACATGAGATTGGTCATGCACTTGGACTTGATCATTCGAACGACTATCTCCCGACAAACAATTTGATGAATAGTTTTAGTAATGGGACAAGAGATTCAATGAATACCCTTTCTCAGCAACAGCTCAATGTTCTTAAGCTAATTCGCGGTCCGCTTAATTGGACTTATACTGGAATGACGAATAAGACAGCAACCTTAAAAGCAATGAATCCTGATATAGGCACTAGTCAGTCATTCAGCTGTAATTAACAAAATTACAAATATCAAAATTTAAATTAGCACTCTTGTTATTTGAGTGCTAATTTTCTTGACAAAGCGATTTTTCTTTGATATAATAAAAACATAGATTAGCACTCGGCCAAAAAGAGTGCTAATATGATGGTTCGATTGTCATGTGAAAGGAGGTTGTCATGCTTACAGACCGGCAAAAAGAAATTCTGGAACTGATTATCTCTCTGTATGCGCGCGAGCATACGCCAGTCGGCTCGAAGACGCTGCTGGATGCGGTGAAAGCCAGTTCGGCGACGATTCGCAACGATATGAAAGCGCTGGAAGAGCTGGGGCTGATTCAGAAGGAGCATACTTCAAGCGGCCGTGTACCTAGTATCGCCGGCTATGAGTATTACGTGAAAAATGACCTGCATCTGGAGAAAATCAGCGAGAGCGAGCTTTTCCATGTGATGAAAGCTTTTGACGGCGAATTTGTAAGGCTGTCGGACCTGCTGGAAACAGCGGCGAACACGCTGGCAAAATTGACCAATTTGAGCAGTTTTGTACTGAATGTCCCCCAGAAGGAACAAGAGCTGCAGAACTTCGAACTGGTGCTGATTGACGCCCATTCTGTCTTGGCAGTTTTCACTTTGTCGACGGGTGAGGTACGAACCAATCAGTTTGTCCTGCCGCGCTCTTTGAGTGAAAATGATTTGCTGATTATCAAGCGCATCGTCACGGAGCGCCTGCTCGGCAAGAAAATTCTTGACATCCACTACAGCCTCCGCACGGAAATTCCGCAGATTGTCAGCTCCTACTTTGTCAGCCCGGCCACGACAGATGTTCTGAAGGTCTTTGAAGTTATCTTTGATAAGATTTTTGATGAAAATGTTGTGTCTGCCGGCAGGGAGAAGCTTCTGACCAAATCTCAGGACTTTGCCAATGACCTGCTGATTGCCCAGGAGATTCGCCAGATTACGGACAACGATGAGCTCAGGACCGTCAAGTTTGATGACGCAAGCATTTTCAACGGATTGACCTTGATTGCCCAAAAATTCCTGATACCTTATCGGGGCTTGGGAACGCTGGCGCTGGTCGGCCCGGTTGAGCTCGATTACCGGCGGGTGATGAGCATAGCAGATTTGACCGCCAAAGTGCTGACCCTGAAGCTGACGGACTACTACAGGTATCTGGACGGAAATCATTACGAGATTCATTAGCATTGGGGAAAAGAAAGCTGCGCTGAAAACAAAATGACCGAAGAAAATAAAAAGTCCGAAAAACATACCCGGCCGCTGGCTGGAAGATTTAGAAGGAAAAAAATGACGGAAGAAGAAAAAAAAGACAAAGCTGTTGAAGAAACAGCTGCTGAATCCGAAGAGATTCTGGAAGAAGTCGTTGAAGAAGACCTGGACGTCCTTGCTCAGGTTCAAAAAGAGCGCGATGAGCTGGAAGACAAGTATCTGCGTGCGCATGCCGAGATGCAGAACATTCAGCGCCGCGCAACCGAAGAGCACCAGACCATGCTGAAATACCGCTCGCAGGATTTGGCCAAAGCCATTCTGCCGGCCCTGGACAACCTGGAGCGCGCCCTGGCGGTTGAAAGTCTGACAGACGACGTTCGCCGCGGCCTTGAAATGACGCAGGAGAGCTTAATCGCCGGACTCAAACAAGAGGGAATCACAGAGATTCCGACAGACGGCGAGTTCGACCCGAACTTCCACTTGGCAGTTCAAACCGTTGAAGCCGACGATGAACATCCGGCCAACCACATCCAGCAGGTCCTGCAGAAAGGCTACCAGCTGCATGAACGTGTCCTGCGGCCGTCAATGGTTGTCGTAGCACAATAAAATCTTGACCGCAATGTCATTAAACTATGAACGAGTATTAAAAATTACAATCGTTTTAAAGAAAGAGGAAATAAATTATGTCTAAAATTATTGGTATTGACTTAGGTACAACAAACTCAGCCGTCGCTGTTCTTGAAGGAACCGACGCAAAAATTATCGCCAACCCAGAAGGCAACCGCACCACGCCATCCGTTGTCGCATTTAAGAACGGTGAAATCCAGGTCGGCGAAGTCGCAAAACGCCAGGCCATCACGAATCCGAACACCATCAGCTCAATCAAGCGTCACATGGGCGAATCCGGCTACAAAGTAGAAGTCGAAGGTAAATCTTACACGCCACAGGAGATTTCTGCCATGATTCTGCAGAACCTGAAAGCCACAGCAGAAGCTTACCTCGGCGAAAAAGTTGACAAGGCTGTCATCACAGTCCCTGCCTACTTCAACGACGCACAGCGTCAGGCCACCAAAGACGCAGGTAAAATCGCAGGCCTTGAAGTTGAGCGTATCGTCAACGAGCCAACGGCCGCAGCACTGGCTTATGGTCTTGACAAACTTGACAAAGACGAGAAAATCATGGTCTTCGACCTCGGCGGCGGTACATTTGATGTCTCCATCCTTGAGCTTGGCGACGGCGTCTTTGAAGTAAAGGCCACAGCCGGTGACAACCACCTCGGCGGTGATGACTTCGACCAGAAGATTATTGACTGGATGGTAGCTGAATTCAAGAAAGAAAACAGCATTGACTTGTCTCAAGACAAGATGGCACTCCAGCGTCTGAAAGATGCCGCAGAGAAAGCCAAGAAAGACTTGTCTGGTGTCACTACAACCAACATCAACCTGCCATTTATTACAGCTGGCGCTGCAGGCCCGCTCCACTTAGACTTAACGCTCAGCCGTGCAAAATTTGACGAATTGACAGCTGATTTGGTGGAACGCACTCGCATTCCAGTGCAGAAAGCCTTGTCTGATGCTGGGATGAAAGCTTCTGACCTGGACGAAGTTCTGCTCGTCGGCGGTTCAACCCGTATTCCTGCCGTTGTGGAACTGGTCAAGAAAGAAACTGGCCATGAGCCGAACAAATCTGTTAACCCTGATGAAGTCGTAGCCATGGGCGCAGCCATTCAAGGCGGTGTCATCCAAGGTGACTTCGGTTCAGATATCGTCCTGCTTGACGTAACGCCTCTGTCGCTTGGTATTGAGACCATGGGCGGCGTCTTCACGAAGCTGATTGACCGCAACACGACAATCCCTACTTCGAAGAGTCAGGTCTTCTCAACTGCCGCTGACAATCAGCCTGCCGTTGACATCCACGTGCTTCAGGGTGAGCGTCCAATGGCCGCTGACAACAAGACGCTCGGACGTTTCCAGCTGACTGATATTCCAGCCGCACCACGCGGTATTCCGCAAATTGAAGTTTCCTTCGACATTGACAAGAACGGCATTGTGTCTGTACGTGCCAAAGACCTCGGCACTCAGAAAGAGCAGACTATCGTCATCAAGTCTAACTCCGGTCTGACCGACGAAGAAATCGAGAAGATGAAGAAAGACGCTGAAGTCAATGCTGACGCGGATGCTAAGCGTAAAGAAGAAGCTGATGTCAAGAACGAAGCTGAGCAGGTCATCTTTGCCACTGAAAAGACCATCAAAGAAACTGAAGGCAAAGGCTATGACACAGAGCGTGACGCGGCTCAAGCCGCTCTGGACGAGCTCAAGAAAGCTCAAGAGTCCGGAAATGTTGACGACATCAAGTCGAAACTCGAAGCTCTGAATGAAAAAGCGCAGAGTCTGGCAGTTAAGCTCTATGAAGATGCTGCCAAGGCACAGCAAGCTCAGCAAGGAGCTGCTGACGGTGCCGCTGCAGGAGCTGCAGATGCTGAGAAGAAATCAGACGACGACAAAAACGTTGACGGCGATTTTGAAGAAGTAAAATAATCTTTGAACATGTAAAATCTGAGTGAACTCAATTTGAGGACGCTCAGATTTTTTGCTTTGTGAAAAAAATCATGAAGATTGTAGGTTCAAGCTTCATGTGCTATAATTATATATTAAGAAATTATAAGGAGGGCAACTTATGTCCGCAAATAAAATTCTGGCGCTGATTGGCTCAATTTTCGCAACAATTTTTGCAATATTTTACTTTTTCATCGGTTTTGTGGGCGGTTTAGGAGCGCTGGCAGGGAACAGCTACAGATACAACTACTCTGATTATAGCGACTATACCTATAATACTATTTATGCCGTCGTAGGCGTCTTGTTCGTGGTAATGGCAATTATTGCTGTGGTAGCTGCGATTATTAACTGGGTGGCTTTCGCACATTTGGACACAGCGAAAGAAAAGCCGTGGAAAGTTTATTTCCTTGTGATGGGGATTTTATCCTGTCTCACGGTTTTTGGACTTGTCACAGCCTTCGAACTCATCCCAGGCGTTCTGTTCATCCTAGCTTTTGCACTCAAATCTTCAAAAACTGAGACCCAGCAGCCGCTTACGGCAGTTTCGGCCGCGCCTGCTGAGGAAGTGATTGCTCCGAGTCCGCATATTAATGAAACCAGTCCTGAATTGACTTCATTATCGGACGCGGACACTGCAGAAACTTCTGTGGCTGCAGCTGCGGCCGTGTCTGAAGCTGAAACTAGCCTTGTACCAGAAATATCAGAGCCCATCGAAGACAAAGAAAAAGAACTTCCCTCTGCTCCCGAAGAGCTTGAAATAGCAGAAGTTCCAGAGGCAGCTGAAGCTGAAATTGAAAGCGAAGCTGTTCCTCTTATATTATCATCAGTATCAGAAAGCGAAGTCGCATCTCTTGAGCCGAAAACAGACATCGCCTCTGAATCAGCAGAAAAAGAAGCATCGTTCGAATGGACCGAAGCCGTTTCCGATTCTGAAAAAGGAGAATAAAATGAGCACAAATAAGATTATGGCGCTGATTGGCAACATCCTGCTGACCCTGAACAATTTCATCGGCCTGCTCTGCATTGGCTTCGGCTTCGCAGTATTTGCGAACCTTTCAACCCTTAATACAAATTCTTTTTTGTCAAACGGCGACCAGCTCATCATGTCGCACGGTAACATCATTTTTTACTCAGCCGCAGATGACCTCACATCACGCTTTTCGCTAAATGAATACGTACCGGCAATTCTTACGATCCTCGCCGTCGTTGTCACAATCGTTGTGATTGTCAACATCTTCACCTGGATTGCCTTCGCCAAGATGGAAGGCCCGCACGGACGCGGCTGGAAAATCTTCCTGCTCATCATGGGCATCCTGAACATCGGCTCCTTCTTTGCCGGCATCTTCTTCATCCTCGCCTTCGCACTGAACTCGACGAAAAAGCCAGTAGAAAACACAACAATTAACTAACCGTTGTGTCCTCATTCCTTATTTCTTTAAGCAAACGCTGCGCTGTCTCAGTATTCATGAGCGCAGCCTTTTTTAATGCCCTGGTCAGACGCTCAATCTCTGAGCCCGCGGCCCCAACAGACAAAGCCAAGCTCCGGGCTTGAAGCGACATATGACCCGCCTGAATCCCCCTAGTTACCAGTGCCTTAAGTGCAGCCAGATTATTGGCCAAACCAACGCTAGCAATGATGCTGGCGAGTGTCTCAGCGTTCGGATTGCCGAGCAGCTCATGACTGGCTCTGGCTTTGGGAAGCACGTGCGTGGCGCCGCCTGCCGCGGCAATCGGCAAAGACAGCGTGATGACACCGACCAGCTCATCATCTTCGATGAACCAGCGGCTAAAGGCCTGATGAGAATCCTCAGCCGCATAAATAGCAGCCGCAGCTCCTCTGGAATCATTGCCAGTAGCGAGCACCACCGCCTCAACGCCGTTCATGATGCCTTTGTTATGAGTGGCGGCACGAGCCGAGTCGATTTGAGCAAAATCAGAAGCTTTGCCAACTTTTTCAGCGACAGACCAGCCGATTTTGTCCAGCGGAATCCGAGTTTCCACCGTTGTCCGGCAGTGACAGTTCTCGTTGGTCAGAATCGCGAAGAGAATCTTTTCGCTCGGGAAAACTTCACGGAAGTAGCCGGCAATGGCCTCGAGAATGGTATTGATGATGTTGGCGCCCATGGCGTCTTTTGTGTCAAAAGTAAAATCTACAGATAGATAGTTTTTGTATGCTTTACAGCTGAAATCCTTTAGCCCGCCGCCGCGTTTGTAAATACTTGGATAGGCAGATTCGGCAATCCGGAAGATTTCTGTCTGCTGTTTTTCGACATTTTCGGCAAGTTTGTCCGTATCAGGAACATCATAAAAGACAATTTGCCCTGACATGAGCCGCTCGCTGCGAGTGGTTGTGAATTCACCGCACAATTTGGCGCCGTTGTTGGCCGCAGCAACGACCGAAGGCTCTTCAGTGGCCATGGGAACGGCGTAGTCTTTGCCGTCAACCCTGATGAAGCAGACACCCAGCGGGATTTCAATCGCTGAAATCTGATTTTCCGTCAGATTCCCGGCAATCTCCGGCTCCAGCGCCGTATTTTCAAAAATCTGCCGAGTTTCAGCAGATAATTTAAGTGCGTCAAGCCGCTCTGTAAGCGACATTTGGTAGAATTTTCTATCCGGCATAATGTGGATTCTCCAGAAGAACGGCAATTCCCAGACCGCCGCCGATGCAGAGGCTGGCAATGCCATAGTGCTCGTTGTTGTCAACCAGCTGATGGCTCAAAGTGACCAATAAGCGTGCGCCGGAAGCTCCCAGCGGGTGACCGATGGCAATGGCGCCGCCCTTGACATTGACTTTGGCGCGCTCAAGACCCAGCTCCTGCTCGATAATGAGGCTGGAGCCGGCAAAAGATTCATTGATTTCAAAGCGGTCAATCTGCTCTTTGGACAGATTAACTTTTTCCAGTAATTGTGTGATGGCTGTGACTGGGGAGACGCCCATTCTTTCTGGGGCTGTGGCGATTTCTACGGATTCTTTGATGACGGCCAGATAATCTAGATGGCGCTCGTCCGCATATTCACGGCTGGCCAGGAGCAAGGCTGCGGCCCCGTCGTTGACTGAGGAAGCATTGCCCGCAGTAATCGTGCCGTCCTCGGCAAAGACGGTACGCAATTTGCTGAGTTTTTCAAGATTGCTGTCCGCCCGCGGGCCTTCGTCCGCTTTGAGGTCGCCCAGCGGGATAATCTCTGTCGAGAAATCGGACTGGAGCGCCTTTTGATGCGACTCGAGCGCGAGCTGGTCTTGGGCTGCGCGCGTGATGCCGAACTCCTGGTTGAGCTTTTCGACCGTTTCGCCCATGGGGATGTCGAAGAAAGCGTCGGTCAGGCCGTCAATCTGCATGGTTTCAGCATTTGACATGGATTCGGTGCCGCCGGCGAGGACAATTTTTGCCTCGTCAAGCGCGATGGACTGACGTGCCAGGAGCACTGCTTTGAGGCCGGAGCCGCAGACTTCATTGATGGTAAAAGCCGGCACTTCATCGGAGAGACCAGACTTGATGGAGATTTGGCGGGCAATGTTCTGGCCCAGGCCTGCCGTCAGAACAGAGCCGAAAATCGCTTCATTGATGTCAGATTTAACAGCAGCATGGCGCTCAATCAGCGCTTTGGACACAGCTGTCGCGAGCTCGACGCTGCTTAAGTTTGACAAGGAACCATTATATTTGCCGAACGGTGTACGCAGGGCATCTAAGATAATAACATCTTTCATAGAACTCTATTATAACACATCCGAGAAAATGCCGTATTAGTTGTGCTATAATCAAGGTATGCAAATAGGAATCGACAAAATAAGTTTTTATATACCGAATCGCTACATTGAGATGACCGATCTGGCCGAGGCGCGCGGCGTAGACCCGGCCAAGTTCCATATCGGGCTGGGACAGGACCAGATGGCAGTCACGACAGCGAGCGAGGACATCATTACTTTGGCGGCCAATGCGGCAGAGCAGATTTTGACCGCTGAGGATAGGAACGCGATTGATTTAGTCATCGTAGGCACCGAGTCCAGCGTGGATGAATCCAAAGCCGCAGCAGTTGTCCTGCATGATTTACTCGGCATTCAGCCCTTTGCCAGAGCCTATGAAATCAAAGAAGCCTGTTACGGCGCCACTGCAGCCCTGCAGCAGGCCAAGCAGTACGTCGCAGCCCATCCTGAGCGTAAAGCCCTGGTCATTGCCAGCGACATTGCGCGTTACGGCCTGAACTCGGGCGGCGAGCCCACACAAGGTGCAGGCGCTGTGGCCATGCTGGTTTCGGCCAATCCTGGAATCTTAGCGCTGGAAAACGACTCAGTGCCGCTGACGCAGGATATCTATGACTTCTGGCGGCCGACCGGCGAAGCATTTCCCCGCGTCGAAGGCAAATTGTCCAATGAGACTTATATTAACAGTTTTGCGCGCGTCTGGGAAGAGTACAAACGTCGGACAGGTCTTGATTTCAGCGATTTTGCCGCGCTGGCTTTCCATACACCTTACACCAAAATGGGCAAAAAAGCCCTGCAGCCTTTGACAGATGATGCGCACTTGTTTGCAGAATTTGAAAAAGCGATTGCTTACAATCGCCGAGTGGGAAATCTTTACACCGGTTCACTTTATCTGAGCCTGATTTCGCTGCTGGAGAATTCTTCAGATTTGACGGCCGGCGACCGCATCGGACTGTTCAGCTATGGCTCAGGCACAGTGGCCGAATTTTTCAGCGGGAAACTGGTCGCAGGATTTGAGAAAAATCTCAGGACTGAGGCGCATCGCCAGCTGCTGGATTCACGGCAGTCGCTGACAGTTTCAGAGTATGAGCGAATTTTCAGCTCAACGGAAATCCTGCCGAGCAGCGAAAAGTTCAGTCTGCGTGAAATTACAGACGGCGTGCGTTTTTATAACAACTGACTAATTAGGAGCTGCAGATGAACTGTGGCTCTTTTTGGCGGATTCTGCATGGCGTTGGCCTTAACATCCTCAGAAACCGCCCATTCTAAGGGGCTCATTGCCAGGAAATCTGTTCTCAGCTTTTCCGGGATGTCATATTCATAATAGATTTCGTGCTGCTGGAAATCTGGAAATTCCTGTGCAAAACGTGCAATCACGGCAGAGTTGTCGTGGTCAGCCGGCAGTCCGTAAACTTGGCGCAATTCCTGCAGGTAAAGCTTATCAGGCACGACCTTAATTAAACGGCCGTCCGCGGCCAGAACCCGCTTGAATTCCGCGTAATTCGACGGGGTCAGGATATTCAGGACAGTCGACATAGAATTGTCCGCAAAGGGCAAATTGGTCAAATCAGACAAACTAAGAAAACTGTCCATATCCAGCTCAGTGGCCATCTCAATCCCGTCTTTGGCAATGTCGAAGGCGAATTTAGCGCCAGTACCAAACTGTAAAAGCTGCAGAAAACTGCCTTCGCCCGTACCGACATCCAGCAGACTATCACCGCTCAGATAAGGCTGTATCTCCGCCAGCAGCCCATCGTACATGCCGCTCTGAATCAGGCGGCGGCGCGGCTCAAACATCTTCCGAGTATAATGACGCGTGTCTGGCGCCGTCTGCAGAAAATTGACATAACCCTTTTTATTCAAATTAAAAGTGTGGCGCGAAACACAGACCAGAGAATTGCCGATTAAAGTCAAATTTTCACGGCAAATCGGGCAGCGAAATTTTGTCACATTTTTGTTAAGGAAAAGTCGTGCTTTTTCAATCTTTTTTAGCATAAAACTATGATACAATAATTTTATGATTATACGCGAATTTTGTGCCGAAAATTTTACTGATATTCCGCGCGCCGTTCTGGCTGGTGCTGAGCGCATCGAGCTTTGTGACAATTTGGCCGTGGGCGGAACAACCCCGTCTTATGGCGTGATTGCTCAGACGGCCGATTATTTGAAAGACTCGCAAAGTCTGCTGGCCGTGATGATTCGTCCGCGAGGCGGTGATTTTGTTTACAACTCACACGAATTGAAAATCATGGAGCTGGACATTCTCAAAGCAGTTGAAGCTGGGGCTCAAGCTCTGGTTTTCGGCGCTCTGACCGAGGAAAATGAAATTGACGCAGAAGCAATGAACACGCTGGTTATTGCCAGTCAGGGGCTTCCTGTCACTTTCCACATGGCTTTTGACGAAATCGAGGAGCCGTTTGCAGCAATTGATTTGCTGGCCGAGGCCGGGATTGCCAAAATTTTAAGTCACGGCGGACCATTAACAGAGCCTTTGAATACGAACTTGCTTAAAGAGTTAATTCGCTATGCTGACGGCCGCATTGACATCATGATTGGCGGCGGAGTGACTGCGGAAAATTCAGCCGAATTAGCCGAATTGACGGGTGCAACTTTTGTTCACGGCACGAAAATTATTTGAGGAAAAGGTCTGACTTATTAGACAATTTTCTTAAAAACTATGCTATAATTGAACTAATACAGATTCATCAGGGAAAGAATTTTTATGTCAACCACTATAATTATTGTTTTAGTTATTATCGCCGTTTTGATTGTCGGATTTTATGTTTATTCGATGATTCGCCGCCGCCAGACGGAAGGACTCATCATTGCACTCGAGGAGCGCAAAGAGGAGCTTTTTGACTTGCCTATACAAGATGAGTTTGATAAAGTGAAATCAATGCACTTGGTGGGGCAGTCGCAGAAAGTTTATCGCGAGTGGCATCAGAAATGGGTGGACTTGTCGCAGAACTCTTTTGCCGAGCTGGAAAATAGCATTTTTGAAGCTGAGCAGCTCAATGACAGTTTCCGCTGGGGCAGAGCGAAAGACTCTGCGCTTGAGGCTGAGTCGCTGATTAAGATGATGGAGACTGACGCGGATGCAATCCGCAACGGCCTGAATGAATTGATGGAGCAGGAGCGTTATAATTCCACGAAGATTCAAGATGCGCTGGACATGTACGACAAGCTTCGTAATCACATTGCTGACAATGCGGAACATTATGGCTCGACGATTGGCATGATCGAGGAATCACTCAGCAATATTGAAACTGAGTTCAATCAGTTTGTAGAGTTAAACTCCAAAGGGGACCCTGTTGAGGCGGCGGAAATTCTGGAAATTGCTGAGGAGCATACCATCGCTTTGAATAACATTACTGAGCGCATTCCCGAAATCATCCATCTGGTCGATGATGACTACGAAAAGCAGCTGACCGAGCTGGAAGAGAATTATAAAGATTTTACCGAAAAGAACTACAAGTTCCCGGAAACTTTCAATCTTGAGCAGTCCATTAAAAATGTCCGCAGCCGTCTGAAGGAAACCAAAGAAAACCTGGAGCGTTTTGAGCTGGATAGGGCGGAGAGCCTGCTTCAGGAGACCAAGCAGCAGATTAACGGCCTTTATGACATTTTTGAAAAAGAATACAGCGGCCGTAAGAGTTTTGAGAAAAATGCGCCGATTCTTAAGCCCTATATTGAGCACACGCGTGAGAATAACCGCAGTCTTCTGCTGGAGATTGACCATGCATTGCAGGCTTATATCTTACCAGATAACGAGAAAGCCGGCGTTCGCACGTCTCAGCTGCGTTTGGACGACTTGGAAGTTGAAGCAGATAATATTCTGAAACTGAAAGACAATCAAGTTCAAGAACAGCCTTATTCAATGATTAACCGACGTGTCAATGCTGTTATCGCCGCGCTTCAGGAGATTGAAGAGCAGCAGCTGCAAGTCAATGAGAAAATCACCTCGCTGTCGCAAGATGAGAAAAAAGCGCGTGAAACAGCACAAGATTTGGACACACGCATTCGCATGATTAAGCGTTTCGTTGAAAAACGTAACTTGCCGGGACTTCCGACAGCTTACCTGGACCTATTCTTTACCGTCAGCAGCCAAGTTGAAAAACTCTTCAAAGAGATGGATAAAGTCCGCATCAACATGGAAACCATCAAACACATGACAGATTTGGCAAAAGAACAGCTTGACCGCCTCAAGAATGAAACCGACAAGCTGGTTGACAACGCAGCATTGGCAGAACAGCTCATGCAATATGCCAATCGTTTCAAATCAACCAATTCGAATGTGGCAAATGCCATGGAACGTGCATTAATCCTATTCGAGCGCGATAGAGATTATACCGCTTCATTCAATACTATTTCCGCCGCAATTGAAGAAGTTGACCCAGGAGCAACAGAGCGTATCGTCAATGTTTACGAGAGCACAAAGACCGTTCCTGAATATCGTCTATGATAAAAAACCTGTCAGTTCTGACAGGTTTTCTAGACTTATTGAAATGATACTAATTTGCCATTGATGTGAATCGAACACACGACCTTCACCTTACCATGGTGCTGCTCTACCGACTGAGCTACAACGGCGATATGCGAGTGTAGACCGCCGAATGGCAGTTACACTGGGTATGTAGTTTTACGTCCGCCCTCAGTCGGTGAGCAGCGAGAAGATGATTTGCTTCGCAAATCTTTATCCATTACCTCGAAGCGGTGCTTCGAGCTCTACCGACTGAGCTACAACGGCTATATAGTGTGGACTGCCGAGTTGGAGTTCACACTGAATATTTAGTTTTACGTACGCTCACAGTCGGTGAGCAGCGAGTGGATGATTTGCTTCGCAAATCTTTATCCGGAACCTCGAAGCGTTGCTTCGAGCTCTAGCGACTGCAGCTACAACGGCGATATAGTGTGAAACTGCCGAATGAGCGCTCTACATTGAGTATTTAACTTTAAGTAGCAGCGAGCGGAATCTTTATCAGTGCTTTGAGTTCCACCAACTGAACCGTAACGGCTACATAAATTGCTTCAATGAAGCTACTTGTCTATTTTATCAAAATATTTTTTTCTGTCAAATTTGAAACTTTTTGTTGAGATTTTTGATGGAAATTTTGTAACATTTATGTATATTTTACGTATTATTAATTAAGGGGCTGATACGGAGTACTTTATCCGAACGCTTGTCACAACTAGTATTCCAAAGGAGAGAATTTTGCCGAAATCTAAATCAAAATCAATGTTTGTCTGTCAGAACTGCGGCTATAAGTCGCCGAAGGAGCTTGGGCGCTGTCCGCATTGCGGGGAATGGGCTTCTTTTGTTGAGGAAGTTGAAGTTAAAGAAGTGCCAAATGCCCGTAAGACGCTGTCAGGTGAAAAGTCTCGGCCGATTAAGCTGGGTGAGGTCAACAGAGAGGATGTTCCTCGTGTTGAGACAGACTTGGATGAGTTTAATCGTGTCTTGGGCGGAGGTGTTGTACCGGGTTCTCTGGTGCTAATTGGCGGAGACCCGGGAATCGGAAAATCAACGCTGCTCTTGCAGGTTTCAGCTCAACTGGCGACTCGCGGTGAGGTGCTCTATGTCAGCGGCGAGGAATCCGCGCAGCAGATTAAGCTGCGCGCTGAGCGTTTGACAGATGACAAGGAGGCGGATTTCTATGTCTATGCGGAAACAAATATGGCCGCGGTACGTCAGGAAATTGAGCGCTTGAATCCGAATTTCCTGATTATTGATTCAATCCAGACAATCATGTCGCCGGAGATTGAGTCCACTCAGGGCAGCGTTTCCCAGGTGCGGCAGGTCACAAATGAGCTCATGCAGATTGCTAAAATGAACAATATTGCCGTCTTTATTGTCGGCCATGTCACGAAAGAGGGCACGCTTGCAGGCCCGCGGACTTTGGAGCATATGGTGGATACGGTTTTATATTTCGAGGGCGAGCGCCAGAATTCTTTTCGGATTCTGCGGGCGGTGAAAAATCGTTTCGGCTCAACCAATGAAATCGGAATTTTTGAAATGCAGACCAGCGGCCTGCGCGAAGTCCTTAACCCGTCAGAAGTTTTTCTGAGTGAACGCTTGGAGGGCGCAACTGGCTCAGCAATCGTAGCTGCGCTTGAGGGAACACGGCCGATTTTAGTGGAGATTCAGGCGCTGACGACGCCGACCTTGTTTGGCAATGCCAAGCGAACTGTCTCAGGCGTGGACTATAATCGTGTTGGTCTGATTTTGGCAGTACTGGAAAAGCGGGCAGGGCTTCTCATGCAGAATCAGGATGCTTTCCTCAAATCTGCCGGCGGTGTCAAAATTGATGAACCAGCCATTGACTTGGCGATTGCGGTCGCACTTGCTTCTAGCTACAAAGACCAGCCGACAAATCCGTCAGAATGCTTCATCGGAGAAATCGGACTGACCGGCGAAATTCGTCGGGTTGTGCGTTTGGAACAGCGCATCTCGGAAGCAGCCAAATTGGGCTTTAAGAAAGCTTACGTGCCGAAATCGGCGCTGGACAATCTTAGTATTCCTAAAAGCATAAAGGTTATTGGGGTTGAGACAATTTCCGAGGTTTTAAAACTCATTTTCTAAGCTTATTGCTTATATTTCCAGCACAGGAGCTTAGGTCAAATATCCGCTGCGAGGTGTGATATAATAAACAATATACTATTTTAATTTAAGTATAAAAAGAAAGGATTTTTTACTATGAGACGTATTATTGTGTACGTCCTAGCGGCAATTATCGGCGCATCTGTCGGAATCACAGCCTTTCCAGAGGCTTGGGAACTGATTGGACAGCAGCACGGCTTTTGGAATCATCAGTGGTTTAACGGAATTATTGGTGCATTTATTTTTCTAGTAATCATATTTTTCCTGATGAATTCCATTTTGGCTGGGCTTAAGCGGCTTGATAACATAGTTGCAGGACTCAATTTGTCAAAAAGTATTTTTACTGTAGTAGGAGTAATTCTGGGCTTGCTTCTAGGCCTTTTGATTAGTCTTCCCATTTCGATGCTGCATATTCCAGTTTTGTCGAATGTTTTGGCGGCACTGGTTATCATAGCACTGGGATATTTGGGCTATGTCATTTTTTACCGGCGAGGCGAGGATATTGCTCGAACAATTTTCCGTCAAGGTAAAAGAATTAATGCTGCAAACGATGACGAAAATGCTGATGTAAGTAATGATACAAAGACTGATAAAAATATTAAACTTCTTGATACCAGCGTTATCATTGACGGCCGCGTCTTTGACATTATTAAAACTGGCTTTTTAGACGGGGAAATCATTGTGCCGAATTTTGTTTTGCTGGAATTACAGACTTTGTCGGATTCTAACGATGTCCTCAAGAGAGCCAAAGGGCGGCGCGGGCTTGATTTGGTCAATAGCATCCGGGATGAAATCACTATTTCTGACCTGGATTATAAAGATTTAAAAGAGGTTGACACCAAGCTTTTGCGCTATGCTGTTGAACAAGGAGCAAAGCTTGTCACGAACGACTTCAATCTGAACAAGCTGGCCGAGATTCAAGGGGTCAAAGTGCTGAATATAAATGACCTGGCCAATGCGGTCAAGCAGCAGGTCATGGTTGGCGAAGATTTATCAGTGGTCATTGTGAAGGAAGGGACTGAGCGCCATCAGGGAATTGCTTATCTGCCTGATGGAACGATGGTGGTCATTGAGGACACGGACCGTTTAATCGGCAAAACTGTTTTGTCAACGGTTACGAAAGTTTTGCAGACAAGTGCCGGCCGTATGATTTTTGCGGAAGTTAAAAGATAATTCTTCCAGAAGTCGGGAACTTGTTGCTTTGGAAAAAGGTTGAAAAGCTCAGAAAATGGGCTTTTTTCATTATGCTGTGAAAGCTTGTGCTTCAAGCGATAATGGGCATTTTCTCGAAAAGGACTATTTTGTGATACATATTAGTTGACAAGATTAGTACTCTGTGTTATTATGTAGCTGTAGTTAGTAATGCAGAATATCATTACTACAAAATACTGAGAAAGGTAACGAAATTATGGAAGACATCACAGAAATGCTGAAAGGCTCACTTGAGGGCTGTGTACTTGAAATCATCAGCCGCGGCGAGACTTATGGCTACGAGATTACTCAAAAGCTGCGTGAACTTGGGTTCACAGACATTGTTGAGGGAACTGTCTATACGATTACGATGCGGCTGGAAAAGAATGGCTTGGTTATGATTGAGAAGCGCAAGTCAACGCAGGGACCGCCGCGTAAGTTTTATACGCTGAATGAGGCTGGAAGGGCAGAGCTGAAGAAGTTCTGGAAGAAATGGGACTTTGTTTCTGGAAAAATTGAGGAACTGCGTATGCCTGCTCATCAGTCAGTTGAATATGGAGTCATACAGAATACTGAGAAGTAAAAAGAAAGAGTGAATAATAATGGCTGAAAAAAGAAATATTATTGACCGTGCGCTTGGTCTTGAAGAAAAGAAAGTCTGGCGAGAGTTTGAGGCGCGGGCGAAGGCATTGCCGGACGGCTACTATGAAGATTACAAGCAGATAAAGAAGTATCTCTGGGTGAGCGGACTGACGAAGTGGGAAGATTTCAAGTTTGTTTTTGACCATATTCTGGACTTGCTTGAAGAGGTGGCGTCTGAGGGAAGAAAGCTGACAGACGTGACGGGTCCTGATGTGGCGGCTTTTCTGGATGAAATGGTTGATAGTCAGACAAAGACTTGGGAAGAGAAGCAGCGTGAGAAGCTGAATAAGAGAGTTGGTGATTAAAATGGCAATGTTGGATACGATTTTTGGTAAAAATTGGCGCGAGGAAAAGAGAGAGTATCGTGAGCTCCAGGCGCGTGTGAAGGCTCTGCCTGCGGATTATCAAACGACTTATAAGGCGATTGAAAAATACAGCTACAATACGGGGCTAGTGGGCAATGACTGGCAGAGGTTCTTTGATTTGCTTGAGTTCTTTGAAGTTTCAGCAATGGATGGTTTGCCGGTCAAAAATGTTGTCGGCGCTGATGTGGCCGAATTCTGTGATGTTTTCTTTGATAAAGAATCCGGAAATGTCAACTGGCTGGATAAGCATCGCAAGACACTGAATGATTATTTTGCTAAGAGATGAAATCATCTCTTAATTTTACGGCAGGTAGTCAGTAATACTTATATTCAGTAGCATAAAGTAGCAAGGAAAATAGAAATATGGAAAACATAATTGAAGTCAGAGGACTAAAAAAATCCTTTACGACAAAAAAATCAACAAAAGAAGTTCTGACAGGTGTAGATTTAACCGTTGAAAAAGGTGAAATCTTCGCGCTGCTCGGCACAAACGGCGCAGGAAAAACCACAATGATTAACATGATGACAACGTTGATGAAGCAGGACGAGGGAACAATCAGAGTCAATGGTTTTGATACACTGAGGGAAGCAATGAAGGTACGCCAGTCTTTCAGCCTAACCGGCCAATTCGCGGCTGTGGATGATATTCTCACTGGACGTGAAAATTTAGAGCTGATTGCGAAGCTGAGAAAGGTCAAAAATCCGAAAAAAGTCGCGCTTGAGATGCTTGAGAAGGTCAGCCTGACAGAAGCGGCGGATAAGGCTTTGGCGGCGTATTCGGGCGGGATGCGACGTCGTATTGATATTGCCATGTCGATGATTGGCGCGCCGGAGGTGATTTTCCTGGATGAGCCGACGACAGGTCTGGACCCGGAGGCTCGCATTGAGGTTTATAAGCTGATTGAGAAGCTTGCCGACAGCGGTACGACTTTCTTCCTGACGACGCAATACCTGGAAGAGGCAGAGAAATTAGCCAACCACATTGCGATTCTGCACGAGGGGCGAATTGTGGCAGAGGGAACGTTTGACGAGCTGAAGAAACTGATTCCAGCACCGAAAATTGAGATGGTTGAAAAACAGCCGACACTTGAAGACATTTTCTTGAATATTGTCTCCAAACGAACAGCAGAACCAGAAGCGACACAGAACACAGAAAGTGAGGCCGTGAAATGATAAGAGACACTATGATTTTATTCGGCAGAACCATGAAGCATATTACCCGCAGCGCGGATACGATTATCACGACGGTCATGATGCCGGTGGCTTTCATGCTGCTCTTTGTCTACGTCTTCGGCGGCTCGATTAAGCAGTCACTAGGCAGTGGTACTGCATATATTAACTACTTACTACCGGGAATCCTGATAATGGCCGCAGCTATGGGCACTTCCTACGTGGGCTACCGCCTTTTTGAAGACCGCCAGAAAGGCATGTTTGCCCGAGTCAAATCAATGCCGATTAAATCTTCCAGCTTCCTCTGGGCGCATGTGCTGACCTCACTGATTTCGAACCTGATTTCATTCGCGCTCATCATCGTTCTGGCGCTCATCATGGGCTTCCGCACAGGCGCGAACCTAGGCGCCTGGCTCGGCGTCATTGCCCTGTTTCTCCTCCTGACCCTAGCCTTGACCTGGCTCAACGCCATTCCGGGGATTTTGGCAAAATCAATGACAGGTGCGAGTGCATTGGCTTATCCGCTGACATTTTTACCGATGCTGTCATCGGCCTTCGTACCCACTGAGACAATGCCTGGGCCTGTGCGCTGGTTTGCGGAGAATCAGCCTCTCACTTCCATTACGAATGCCATTCGGAATTTGCTGAATCAGCAGCCAGTCGGTCAAGGCGAGCTTTGGACAGCGCTGCTCTGGATGCTTGTTATAACAGTGATTAGCTTTATCGTCGCAAATTATTTATATAAAAAGGCAGTTTAGGCAAATGTGTACAAAAAAATCCGGACAAATCGGATTTTTTTGTCTGGTTTGTTAAATCATATTTTCGCGAGGTTAAGCACCATGTTGTACCAGGTTTCTCCGCCCAGCTGGGAAGCTGAGAGTCCTTCGTTGACAAAGCCTTTTGCCTCATAAAATGGAATGAGAGAGTCAATACAAGTCAGGCTGATGATTTTGAGGTTTTCCTTTGCCTGGGCACGCTCAATAAAGTTCTGGAGCAAATCAGAGGCCAGCTGCCGGCTGCGGTACTTAGGGAGAACAGCTAGGCTGAGGACTGTCTGAACTGTGTCTTGTCTTGAGTTTGCCTGAGTTTCTATGAAAAGTCGGTCGTCAATGTAACGCGTCTTGATTGTCGGGCCGAGGCAGATTCCCGCAACTGCACCATTTTCCGTATGAGCGACTAGGAAAGTGTCAGGAATGAGCCGGATTTTGTCGCGGAAAGTCTGCTCTGACATTGCTTCGCTGGCTGGAAAGCTGCTGCGCTCAACATTCAGGATGCCTGCTAAGTCACTTGTTTTGGCTGTGTCAATTTTGAATTTCATGATAGATAATTATAACATTTACCTGAGAAATGCTTCATTTTCAATCCGTCTGAATTTATGGTAAAATAGCATGAGTTTATGAGATATTCAAGGAGAATCAAATGAGCGATAAGATTCGTGTGCGTTATGCGCCGAGCCCAACAGGTCTGCTGCATATTGGTAACGCACGTACTGCACTGTTTAACTATTTGTTTGCCCGTCATTTCGGCGGCACTTTTATCATTCGTATTGAAGACACCGACCGCAAGCGTCACGTGGCGGACGGCGAGCGTTCGCAGCTGGATAATCTGCGCTGGCTGGGCATGGACTGGGATGAGTCGCCCGAGACCCACGAGCATTACCGCCAGTCTGAGCGTTTGGACATTTATCATCAATATGTCGAGCAGCTTTTGGCCGAGGGCAAAGCCTTCTATAGTTATGTGACGCCGGAGGAGCTGACAGCGCTTCGCGAGGAGCAGGAGGCAGCACATATTGCCCCCCACTACGTGAATGAGTACGCCGGCATGGATGAGGAAGCCCGGAAAGCTTATGTGGCCGAGCGTGAGGCTCAGGGTATTGTACCGACTGTCCGCATCAAGGTGCACGAGACACGGGTGTATGCCTGGGACGACATCGTCAAGGGTCATACCAGCTTTGAGGGCGGAAATATCGGCGGTGACTGGGTGATTCAGAAGGCCGACGGTTACCCGACTTATAACTTTGCGGTGGTGATTGATGACCATCTGATGGAGATTTCGCACGTTTTGCGTGGAGATGACCATATTGCCAATACGCCGAAGCAGCTGATGATTTATGAGGCGCTGGGCTGGGAGCCGCCGGTTTTCGGACATATGACGCTGATTATCAATACGGAGACGGGCAAGAAGCTGTCAAAGCGCGACACGAATACGCTGCAGTTCATTGAGGATTATCGGGCGAAGGGTTATCTGCCGGAGGCGATTTTCAATTTCATCGCCTTTCTGGGCTGGAATCCCGGCGGCGAAGAGGAAATTTTCAACCGTGAGGAGCTCATCAAGCTGTTCACGCCGGAGCGTTTGAGCAAGGCGCCGGCTTCGTTTGACCAGAAAAAGCTGGACTGGATGGACGGCGAGTACATCAAGAAGGCGGATTTGGCAGATGTCATGGCCTTGACGAAGCCTTTTCTGGAAGCTGCTAACCGTTATGATGCGCACGCCGAGGAGCTGGTCAAGCTTTATCAGCCGCAGCTCAAGTACGGCGAGGAAATCGTGGAACTGACGGATTTCTTCTATAAGCCCTTCCCTGAGCTCGGAGAAGCTGAGCAGGCTGTCATGGCAGAGGATACTGCTTTGACTGTTGTCAAGTCATTCTACCAGCATGTTTCTAGCCTGTCAGAAGCTGAGTTTAAGGCAGACTTTATCCTGCCCTTATTTAAGGAAGTGCAGAAGGAGACGGGCGTTAAGGGGAAGTCGCTCTGGATGCCGATTCGCGTGGCAACGACGGGTTATGTGCATGGGCCGCAGCTGCATGAGGCGCTGGAGATTCTTGGCCGTGCTGAGACTTTAGAGCGTCTGGAAAATGCGGTTAATCATTGATTGAAATAGAGATGGGACTTGTTTTTGCGGCAAGTCCTGTTTTTTGTGAAAATAAATCGATAAATATTTTGCTTTTCAAGGCTTAAATGGTAGAATAAAGGCATGCACGATCTTACCACTGGCAGCATTTTCAAAGGCATTATTTTATTCACTGTTCCTTTACTTATCGGCAATTTTTTCCAAGTTTTTTATTCGACCGTTGACACGCTGATTGTCGGGCAGACGCTGGGTCCTATGGCTCTGGCTGCGGTCGGCGCGACCGGCGCGATTAACTTTTTAATTGTAGGCTTTGCGCAAGGCATGACGGGCGGTCTTGCCATTATTATTGCGCAGCGTTTTGGGGCGAAAGATATTGACGGTGTGCGGCGTTCTTTTTACACGGGGCTGCTTTTTACGGTCTTGATTTCTCTGGTTCTGGGCATTATTTCCTCGATTTTTCTGCAGCAGATTCTGGAGCTGATGCAGACGCCGGCAGATTTGATTACAAACAGCCGTAACTTCATGTATTTCGGCCTGGGCGGCATGATTGTGCCGAACCTTTATGCCTATCTGGCCAATGCGCTGCGCTCTCTGGGAGACTCGAGAACGCCGCTCTATGCGATTATTCTGGCATCTGTGCTGAACATCGGACTTGAGTATCTGTTCATTTTGGGACTGCACGCAGGCGTCTGGGGCGCGGGACTCGCGACCTTGATATCACAAGCTTTCTCCGTGGCCTTCCTGATTATTTATATCAAGAAAAAAGTGCCGGATTTTCACTTCAATCGCAGCGAGATGCACCCGGGCAAGGAAGAAATCAAGGAACACGCCCGGCTCGGCTTCCCGATGGGCTTCCAGTCATCTATCATCGCCATCGGCTCCATTACGCTGCAGGTGGCGCTCAACATGCTGGGCGAAAATGCAGTGGCGGCAAATTCGATTGCTTCAAAGGTCGACCAGTTTGCCATGCTGCCGATGATGTCGTTAGGCCTTGCCATGGCCACCTTTGCAGGGCAGAACTATGGTGCTAAGCGCTACAAGCGTATTAACGAAGGCTTACGGAACGCACTATTAATGGGCGTTATATGGTCGATTGTCTTTGCCGTGCTGCTGCAGACTTTCCATTTTTACGTTACCACAGCATTTATTACGCGCTCAGCTACCAGAATCATTGATTTGACGCAGATTTACTATCGGGCAAATTCCACATTTTATTGGCTGCTGGCCATCCTTTTCATTACGCGAAGCACCTTACAGGGTCTGGGCAACGCGAAAATCCCTACAATCTGCGGCTTCATGGAGCTGGGAATGCGCGTGATAGTCGCGATTATCGGCGTTTCTATGATGAGTTATGATATTGTTGTTTTTGCTAGTCCAATGGCTTGGCTTGGTTCGACCTCGGTGCTGATTCCCACTACAATCCGTATGTACCGCTCTTATAAATCGGCTAGGGATGGTGAAGATTTATGGACAAGAGAAGCAGTTTAGTGAAAAAATTCCATATTTATTAGAATTAAAAAGTGAGCTTTGATTTGCTCACTTTATTGTTTAGGTCTAATTCGGCAATATCAGTTTCGACTGGGAAAGGTCAATTTCGTATGTGGCCTCACGGTTATCACGGACAGTGTGCTCAAAGTCGGTGCTGTAAATCAGGAGGCGCAGTTTATCCGCTGCATCAAGACTGTAAATGGTCGGAAGCAGCGGAATTTCCACGGTCATCCATTCGCCGGGCTGGACAGGACGGATGCTGAGGAGTCCTTCACGGTTCTGGAGGTTGAGGAAGCCTTTGCTGATGACTTGATAGGGGCTTGGACGCAGCGGGATTTCGAGCAGGTGTTCTTGCTTGAAGAGGCGTCCGCGGTCAAGGCTGAGCGGCTCGATTGGAACGGGTGCATCAGGCAGGCGTTTTTTTGTACCAAAGTCGAGTAATTGTACGGAAACGAGTCCTTTGCTGTCGTTGATTTTGAGTTTCAGTTCAATTTTTGCTGTGCCGTTGATGGTCAGTGCAGACGGCAAACTAAGGTCAAGTACGGCGGCGTTGTCGATGATTTTTCCTTCGAAGAGTTCGTTCTTGAAGGTCTGGAAATTCTGACCGTATCGGACAAAATCAGCGTGTTTGTATGAATTCTCGAAGCTGACGTGATGGTCGCCCAGCGGAATCACCGTCTCATCAGATTTCTCCCAAGCGTCAACGCTTGTCCAGTGCTCGTATTGACCGTTTTCCTGCAGGACGACAGCGGGCAGCTCCAGATTCAGCGGTCTGCTGAGCAGTTTGGCTGAGAAGTAAGTATTAATGACTTCTGTAAAGTCAATTGACTGCCAGTTATGAATCGGCAGGTGCGCACCGCGGTGCAGAAAGGCATGTTTGCGCGCGCCAGCGGGCAGCGACTTCCAGTAGTTCAGCGCCTGGTCAGTTGTGACGTTGAAATCCTGCAGACCATGCAGAATCAGCACATCGGCCTTGACATTGTGCACATTGGGCAGGTAGTTTCTATCTTCCCAGAACTGATTATAATCGCCGCTTGAACGCTCCAAATCTCTGGACATTTCAGCCAGTTGTGTCTGATATTTAGAGTTGCCGGCCAAATAATCTGCGCCAGCCATGTTCCGTGAATAGGTGAGCTCGGCCAGCGAATCTAAATCCTCACCTGGGAAACCGCCAGGTGAGCGCACAAGCCCCCCTTCGCGATAATAATGGTACCAGCTGGAAATGCCTGCCTGCGCGAGAATGACTTCTAGCCCGTCAACGCCTGTAGTCGCTACTCCGTAGGACATAGTACCCAGATAGGACTGTCCAGTCATCGCGACCTTGCCGTTGGCCCAGTCCGCCCGGATTTCCTTGTCACGCTGACGCGAAGTGAAAGCCCGCGCACGCCCGTTCAGCCAGTCAATCACGGCTTTCATCGAGTAAATCTGCTGATAGTCGCCGGAGGTCTGGAAGCCGTCGGAGTCCTTGGTGCCGACGCCTGCCACGTAAATGGAGGCAAAGCCGCGGGCCAGGAAGTAGTCGTTGAGTGAATAGGTCCAGCTGTGGGTGAAAGTCTGCTCGGCCTCATTAACAACTGCTTCAGCGGGCTTTTTCTCGTAGCCTGGGTCTTTCGGCAGGCGCGCTGTGACAGAAATTTCGCCTGGTGTCTTTTCAGCTAAATCTCCTTCCATTTTGTGCAGCGCCTTGTCGCTGGCTGCGTCGTTCATGCCGGTGTGATAGGGACTGGCGGTCATGACGGAGGGAAGCTCGCCGTTGAAAACTGGGCGATGGATTTCTACGTAGATGAGGTCGTATTCGCCGCGATTCTGTGTGTCAAGCGGTGTTTCTACCCAGATTTTCTCGCGTTTGACGCTTGATGTATCAAAAGTCGCCAGCGCCTTGTCGTTGAAGAAGTGGTATTGGTTGTCGACCGGCAGCAGGCCTTCGCTGACCCAGTACTCAACCAGGGTCATGCCAGTTTTGCGCCGGGACAGTAATAACAGGTAGAGCGCGGAAATCAAGTTTTCGGACGAAAGTTCGCCATTTGTGCGCGGTAAGTTGACAGTTTTGGCAAATTCGTCTGCTTTCTCGACTTCAAACTCAAAATTCACAACGAAATCTTGCAGTTGTAGTGCAATTGTCCAGAAAATATTCCAGTTTAGAGTCTCGTCAGATTTCAGAAAATCTGTCAGATTCAAATCAGTCGTGGCTTGCAGCGCGCGGTCGTCAATTGGCGCTTTGTCCAGAAATTCTTTCAGGATAGTTTTTGTGTCGCTTGAGCTGGAAAGTTTAAAGCCGAGGGTCTCAAGCTCGGCAAGCTTCTCCGCCAAAGTCTTTTCGACGATTGAAAAATGATTAAAATGTACCATGTTTTGTTCCATGCTTTCGTTCTTTATTGTTATAATTTTACCATAAATACGGCAAAACGCTTACAATTGCTGATTCCTGACATATCTTGATAATTTTGTTATACTTAAAAACGATACTAATTCGGAGGCTTTATTTAAATTGGATTATTCTTGGACTGTGAAGTATATCACAGAGTTTATCGGCACGGCTTTTCTGGTTATTCTGGGAAATGGCGCGGTGGCGAATGTTGAGTTAAAAGGAACGAAGGCGCATGGGCAAAGCTGGCTGATTATCGGCATCGGCTATGGTGTGGGCGTGATGGTGCCGGCGCTGATGTTCGGAAATGTTTCGGGCAATCATATTAATGCGGGTCTTACGCTGGGCTTGGCTGTGGCGGGTCTTTTTCCCTGGGCGCATGTTCTGCCTTATCTGATTGCGCAGCTGCTGGGCGCTATCGCTGGGCAATTGCTGGTCGTGGCTGCCTACTTGCCTTATTACCGCAAGACAAGCAATCCGAATGCGATTCTGGGCTCATTTTCAACGATTTCGGCTGCAGATGACGGCAGCAAGGCTTCACGCAAAGTGGCAACCATCAATGGCGCGCTGAATGAATTTATCGGCTCATTTATCCTGTTTTTTGGTGCAATGGGCTTGACACGGCTTTACTTTGGTGCGGAGACTATTCCATTTATCACAAAAGCAATGTCCGGCAGCGGGGCAAATCTGTCCGACCTGGCAAATGTCGCGCAGACAAAGATTTATGCCTTTCCGGGTCTTGCAATTGCGCACATGGCTTTAGGTTTTCTTGTCATGGTGCTGGTCGCGAGTCTCGGCGGTCCAACAGGGCCAGGACTTAATCCCGGCCGTGATTTCGGACCGCGCCTGGTGCACTGGCTTCTGCCGAAATCGGTGCTTGGTCAGTCTAAAGGCGACAGTAAATGGTGGTATGCCTGGGTACCGTTCGTCATGCCGATTTTGGCCGGTATCAGCGCAGTCATGCTTTTCAAGGTAATCTATCTGTAAAATAAAAAAATTCAGCGTGAAAGTTGAATTTTTTTATATCAGAAAGACTAAAGAATCTGAGTCAGGAAGAAAACGACACCGCCGAATGTATTCAGTAACATATGAATGGACATATTCAAGTAGAAATTTCGGTATTTGTAGTAAAATCCAGTCAGAATAATTGCGTAGAAGCCGTAGACGAACAAGCTCGGCAGGTCACTCGGCCCGTGCGCAGCCGTGAAGAGAACGATGGAAACCAAAGCCGCCCAGTTTTTATGATTGGGCAGGAGAATCTCGAACGCGCCTACCCGGAAAACCAGTTCTTCAAAGAAGCCGGCCAGCATGATTGTCAGGAAGTAGATGAGAAAAGGAATCTGCAGAGCCAGTGTGTCCAGCGCCTGCTGGTTATCTGTTGCGACAGACGAATTTGTCAGAATTATTGTGATGATGTTGACCACAAAAGCTGAAAAATAAAGCATCAGGAAGCCGATAACCATGCGTCCCCAGCGGAAGAACTTCCAGCTGAAAGGCGGAATCACGTCGTATTTTCGGGCCGCACGATAGGCAAGCCAGACGAAAGTGCCGACAACAGCTGCCCAGATGAGGATTTCAATGCAGTCACCGACAAGATTTCTTCCAGTATTTTGATTGATTCCCATAAAGATTTGCAGCAGAAGCATAGGAATCTGCGAAGCCAGCAGCAGCCAGAACCAGCGGCGGAAACGCTGCGTCAAAACACACAGCAGGATGATTCCAACGACAATCACGACAAAAATAATCAGAGAAAGTATTGAGTTCATAAGTAGATTATAGCAGAAAAGCTCGAAAATTAACAAAATGCATTTTTAGCCAGAGGAGGGCCAAAATTTGATAAAATATAGAATAAGTTAACTATAAGTTGACATTTTTCCAAATATTTAATTTTTAAGAAAATCAAGTGCCTGATGAGGAGGTAAAATGAAAGCAGAGAAAATTCTTCCGGTTTACCGTATTTACAATCGTGAAACAAATCTGAAGTTTTTCAGAGATGTTCTCGGCATGAAAGTGTTGCTGGAAGACGGCCCGATGGTAGAATTGGGCGGTCATAAAGCTGGTGAGACGCGCATTTTGCTGGAAGAGACACCAGAAGAGAATTACCGCCTGTCGGCAGATAGAGTCAAGAAGCATCACCGAACGGTATTGCTCGCCAGTGCAGCAGAAGTCGCTTCTATTTTCCGGGAAAATAAGGCCGCCAAAGCAGTTGAACTCCAGGGAGCGAAAGGCTTTTCAGTTATTTCCCCGGAGGGAGATGAATTCTGGCTGATAGAATCGATGCAGTTTGAGGGCAAAGAAGCCCAGGGACTGTCAGATTTTTCTGTGGCTGAGGTAGAATTAAATGTGGCTAGCGTCACAGCAGCGAAGCAAGATTTTGAAATATTTGATGAAATTGCAGATAAGTTTAAACTGACATTTGCAGAGCGGGCACCAAGTAATCTTGAGTACACCTGGGACATTGAAGCCATCCAGATTCAGCTCCCGAAAGAAGCAGATTTTAACCAGCTATTCGATAGATTTTCTGCTTTTGCGCCTTATCTGGACCCGGAGCGCGACCTTTTGTCGGTCGCTTTACCAGAAGGAATCGAGCTCTGGCTTGAAAAATGAATTTCTTGAACGCGTGAATTCCTATTTGAATCAAGGGATTTTCCAAAGCTGTGAATTCGCGCTTATTCGCGGCGCAAAAGCCGAAGAGTATTTTTTCAATGCTTCAGCTGATGGGAAAGCGGGGCAGCTCTGGGATTTAGCTTCTGTGTCAAAGGCTGTCGGTGTCGGAACGGTGCTGATTGACAAAATTTTGGCGAATGAAATCGAACTGGACGCTACTTTGCAGAGTTATTATCCGGCCTGGCACGAATCGACGGTGACGATTCGCCAGCTCTTGACGCATACGAGCGGGATTAATCCTTTTATTCCTCATCGCGACCAGCTGGATGCGGCGGGTTTGACGGAGGCTATGAATCAGCTGGAAGTCAGTTCTGACAGGGCTTTTAAGTACACAGATGTGAATTTTATTTTACTAGGCTTCATGCTTGAGCAGCTGGAGGGTCAATCTCTGGCAGAAATTTTCCAAAAAAGGATTTTTGAACGCTGGCAGATGACAGAGACCAGTTATGGGCCGGTTGAAAATGCGATTCCGACGGTGGAGAATCGGCCGGCGGGAATTGTTCATGACCCGAAGGCTCGGGTTCTTGGTGTGCACTGCGGCTCGGCGGGGCTTTTTAGCAGTCTGTCTGATTTGGAGAGGTTTGTGCAGGGCTATTTTGCGGATGACAAGTATTTACAGCTGCTGGCGAATTTTGCTGAGTCGGGGGATAAGGCGCGCAGTCTGGCCTGGGATTTGCTGCCGGGCGGCTATTTGCTGCATACTGGCTACACGGGGACTTTTGTTTTAATGGATTTGCGTGCGCAGTCGGCGATTGTTTTTCTGTCGAATCGGGTTTATTATCGTGACGAGCGGCTGAAATGGCTGAAGGACAGGGATTTGCTGATTTTGGACTTTCAAAATTTTCTTGCAAATGTTTAAGTGATTTCATTAAATTTACTGATTTTTTTCGGAAAAATCAGCGTTTGCCTTGACAAAGTTTTTCATATAGAGTAAAATTAGAAAAGATCATTTAAATCGGGGATTATAGGGGTTTGGCTATGACAATAAATTTTCCACTTTATCCGGATGAAATGACATTTCCGCCGGACAATAGGCCGCTGATGAATAATCAGCAGATTTTCACGCGCCTGCCGAGCCGTAATCAAGAAGAGTCCTTGACGCGTCTGATGGGCTTCGGCGATGTACAAAGTATACCTTCAAAATTGCCTCAGAGCCAGCGTACAACTTATAATTCTGTCAAGCGCCCTCTCGGCTCCCCGGAGGCGGCCGAGCCGGTGAATACTTACGAGCGCAGCCATCGCCGTACGGCTGTGGAAGAGTCGAAAGAGAGAGCGAAACGTGCAGCGGTACAGCCGCGGCGTCCGAAAGGTTATGTTTATCCGACGGAGCGCGTGCGTCCGACCTTGCACTCGAAAATTGAAGAGAAGCCTAGAATCAATGAAGAGCGTCTGCATGAGTACCAGAAGCGCAAGGAGATGAATGTCTCCAGCAAGGTGACCTTTGACAGCGCCAGCGCTGAAAAAGCGATTCAGGGTGACCTTTTCTCCAGAGAGGCAACAGATTATTTCAAGCAGAAACGAGAAAGTCTGTTTGACCGCGGGGTCTAAAATAAATCATAAAACAGCCGAATTTCTATTCGGCTATTGATATGGCCAAATACAGATAAATGCTACAAAAGTCGAACATTTGTACAAAAGCTGTTTTGAGCTGTGAGTGAATGCTATTTAAGCTGAGCTCTTGAGCGGATGCTATTTAAGCCCGAGCTCTTGAGCGAATGCTATTTAACGAAAGGTATCATACAATACATGTCAAAAACTTATCACTTCACCGGAATTAAAGGCGCGGGCATGTCTGCGCTGGCGCTTCTGCTGCATCAGATGGGCAAAAACGTTCAGGGCTCGGATGATACAAAGTATTATTTTACCCAGCGCGGCCTTGAGCAGGCGGGGATTCCGATTCTGCCTTTCAGCGCGAAGAATATCAGGCCTGAGTATGAGCTGATTGTCGGCAATGCTTTCCGGGCGGATAATAATGTGGAAGTGGCTTTTGCAGAGCGTAATAATTTTCCGTTTAAGCGTTATCACCAGTTTTTGGGCGAATTCATGCAGAATTTTATTTCAATCGGTGTGGCGGGTGCGCATGGAAAGACGTCAACTACGGGCATGCTGAGCCATATTTTGTCAAATCTGGAAGACACGTCTTATTTGATTGGCGACGGGACGGGGCAGGGGCACAAGGATGCCAAGTATTTTGTCTTTGAATCGGACGAGTATGAGCGCCATTTCATGCCTTATTATCCGGAATACAGCATTATCACGAACATTGACTTTGACCATCCGGATTATTTCCATGATATTGACGATGTTTTCTCGGCTTTTCAGGATTATGCCAATCAGGTCAAGAATGCGGTTTTTGCTTTCGGCGAGGATAAATATCTGCGCAAGCTGAAAAGCAAGACGCCGATTTTCTACTATGGTGTCGGCGAGGATGATGATTATCAGGCGCGCGACATTGTCAGAACGACGACGGGCTCGACTTTCACGGCTTATTTCCGAGGTGTGCGGTTAGGTGAGTTCACGTTGCCGGCTTTTGGTAAGCACAATGTGATGAATGCGTTGGCGGTGGTTGCGGTGCTGCATCAGCTTGGTGAAGACATGGCGAAATCTGCGGAGTATCTGGCTACGTTCAAAGGCGTGAAACGCCGTTTTTCCGAAAAGAAAATCAACGATATTGTGATTATCGACGATTTTGCCCATCATCCGACGGAGATTGAGGCGACGCTGGATGCGGCCCGCCAGAAGTATCCGGAGCGCGAGATTGTGGCGGTTTTCCAGCCGCATACTTTTACGCGGACGATTGCGCTGCTGGATGAGTTTGCGGAGGTTTTGAACCACGCGGATTCGGTTTATCTGGCCGAGATTTACGGCTCTGCGCGCGAGGTTGACCATCATGATGTGAATATTCATGATTTGGCCGATAAGATTCAAAAGCCGGCCAAGGTGATTCCTGAGAATGATATTTCGCCGCTGCTTAATCATGACCAGGCGGTCTATGTCTTTATGGGCGCGGGTGATATTCAGAAGTATGAGTATGCTTTTGAGGAATTGCTGGCGCAGTTGACAACGAACACACTGTAAAATTCGACATTTATTTGAAGATTGTCCAAATTATAAACTGTTTTGAACCGCGTCGCGGTTCTTTTATTTGTCGCATTGTGATAAAATAAGAGAATAACATTTGAAAGAAGATTATTGAAAATGACCAAAACACTTGCAGTTAATGCCGGAAGTTCATCGCTGAAGTGGCAGATGTATGAGATGCCTGAGGAAAAAGTGATTGCGAAGGGGCTGATTGAGCGTATCGGCCTGCCGGATTCTGTTTCGACCGTTACCTTTGGGGAGACGAAGGACAAGCAGGTTTCTGATATCCCTGACCACAAGACGGCGGTGAAGATTCTGCTGGATGATTTGAAACGTCTTAAGATTGTGGCGGATATCAATGAAATTACGGGTATCGGGCACCGTATCGTCGCTGGCGGCGAAGATTTTAAGGAGTCAACTCTTGTTACTCCGGAGGTTTTGGACAAAATTGAGGCGCTGTCGCCTTATGCGCCGCTTCATAATCCTGCCGAAGCAGCAGTTATGCGGGTCTTTGACGAGGTTCTGACGGAGGCAACTTCGGTGGCAGTGTTTGACACGGCTTTCCACACGACCATGCCTGCCAAAGCTTACCGCTACCCAATGCCTAACAAATACTATGATGAGTATTCTGTCCGCAAATACGGGGCTCACGGGACTTCACACATGTATGTGGCTGGTGAGGCTGCAAAGCTCCTGGGCAAGCCGATTGAGGAGACGAAGATTATCACGGCGCATATCGGCAACGGCGGCTCAATCACGGCGGTGAAGGGCGGCAAGTCTGTCGATACGTCAATGGGCTTTACGCCGCTGGGCGGTATCATGATGGGCACGCGCTCCGGCGACTTGGACCCGTCAATTCTGCCGTTTATCATTGAGCGTGATTCTGAGCTGAAGGACGCGCAGGATGCGATTGACATGCTGAACAAGCAGTCCGGTCTTCAGGGCGTGTCCGGCATTTCATCAGATATGCGCGATATTATTGATAATATGGATAAAGATGCCAATGCGAAGCTGGCCTTTGACATGTATGCGGACCGGGTGAAGAAGTTTATCGGTCAATATCTGGCGGTTTTGAACGGGGCGGATGCGCTGGTCTTCACGGCTGGTGTCGGCGAGAATTCGATTCCATTCCGCGAAGCGGTGCTGGACGGGCTGGATTGGCTTGGCATCAAGGTTGACTCCAGTAAGGATGTTTTCGGTGCGACGGGTGACATTTCCCTGCCCGAATCTCGCGTGCGTATTTTTGTGATTCCGACGGATGAGGAGCTTGTGATTGCACGCGATGTTGAGCGACTGAAGTGAGCGCAGCGAATGTAAGGAGCTCAATTGAGGGAGGCTTTGACGCACTGCGACTCGACTAGGTGCTTCAGCGCTGTAGCGAGAGTGGACAGCAGTCACTTGTGTAGGGTGCAGACAATTTCAGAAGCTTCAGCTTCTAGAAATTGCTAGAGCTTTAGCTCCATGTGCGTCACGACCGAGCGACTGAAGAAATAAATTTTGATTATGACACTTCGAGGAATCGGAGTGTTTTTCTAATTTCAGGTGAGATTTTGTTTTCGCCCAAAAATATGATAAACTTAAATCTATAAATAAACGCTTTCAGAAGGGACTAGAAAATGGTAAAAACACTCGCAGTCAATGCAGGTTCATCGTCTTTAAAATGGCAGCTTTTTGAGATGCCTGAGGAGCGCGTCATTGCTAAAGGAATTTTTGAGCGCATCGGTCTGCCGAACTCACGCTCAACCGTCAAATTCAATGGTGAGTCGCATGAACGTGCCATAGATATTGTTGACCACAAGCAGGCTGTCCTGCTCTTAATGGACGAGCTGATTCATTTTAATCTAATCAATGATTTCCGCGAGATTACGGGAATCGGCCATCGGGTTGTGGCCGGCGGCGAAAACTTCAAGGAATCAACAGTCATCACGCCCGAGGTTCTGGAGCAGATTAAGTCGCTTTCAAGTCTTGCGCCGCTGCATAATCCGGCAAATGTGCTCGGTATTGAGGCTTTTCAGCGTCTTTTGCCGGAGGCATTGGCAGTGGCGGTTTTTGACACGGCTTTTCATACGACAATGCCCGAAGAGGCCTACCGCTACCCGATTCCGACAAAATATTACGAAGACTTTGCGGTTCGCAGGTATGGGGCACATGGGACTTCTCACAAATATGTGGCATATGAGGCTGCCAAGGTGCTCGGCAAGCCGCTGAATGAGTTGAAATTAATCACAGCGCATATCGGCAACGGCGCTTCAATCACAGCGATTAAAAACGGCGAATCCATTGACACATCGATGGGCTTCACGCCGCTGGCGGGAGTGATGATGGGGACGCGCTCGGGGGACCTCGACGCGTCAATTATCCCTTATCTGCTTGAGCATTGTGAGGATTTGAAGTCAGCACAACAATTAATTGACGAATTGAACAATAAATCCGGCATCCTTGGTGTGTCCGAACTGTCCAGCGACATGCGCGACCTTGAGACGGCAGTGGCTGAGGGCAATGCCAAGGCCATTCTGGCCTATAAGATGTTTGTTGACAGGTTGAAAAAGTTCATTGCCCAGTATTTCGGTGTGCTGAATGGCGCTGATGCACTGATTTTCACTGCCGGAATCGGTGAAAATGATACAGATGTCCGGCGTGATGTGGTGGCGGGCTTGTCCTGGTTCGGCATGGAACTGGTGCCGGAGCTGAATGTCCGTGGGGCGAACGGGATTATCTCGACTCCGGAGTCAAAGGTGAAGGTGCTTGTCATTCCGACCAATGAGGAATTAATGATTGCCCGGGAAGTTGAGCGATTGAAATAAGATGTGAGGCACGCCCGTTATGAAGCGTAAAGATTTAGGAAATTGAGGTTCTGCCGTAAGGCAGGTTCTCAATTTATCTAATCTTCTAGCTTCAGGCGTGCCGAACTCAGTTGAAATAAGATGTGAGGCACGCCCGTTATGAAGCGTAAAGATTTAGGAAATTGAGGTTCTGCCGTAAGGCAGGTTCTCAATTTATCTAATCTTCTAGCTTCAGGCGTGCCGAACTCAGTTGAAATA
>NZ_BAAGGQ010000017.1:0-53295 GCF_054658595.1 Lactovum odontotermitis | reverse complement strand
GTGCAGGTGCAGCAGTCGGTGTTCCGCTGCTTTCTGGTGCAGTATCTATGGAGGGGGTTGGTACAGCTGCTGTTATCGCCGGCAGTGCAACTGTCGGTAGTGCACTGAGCAAAATCAACGTTCCCGTAGGGAGCTTACAGTACAGCTTTGCGAAGAGTTATGAAGATTATTCCAAAAGTGTTAAGAGAATGGGACCGCGCAAAGGAAAAACTCCCGGGAATAATCAATCTCAAAATAAACAGTTCAATGACATTATAAAAAAATACAAATTGAATAAAGCTCAACAAAGAACACTTCATGAGGAAATAACAGGCCAAGGAATGGGCTATCATGAAATTGAAGAAATTGCGAGGGATATAGTAAATGGAAAATAAACTGCAAAAACTGATAGGGCAAAAGGTGGTGAAGAGTTGCGCCGGTGGTGGCGCAGGCTCAGTCATGGAAGTAGATTTTTCTGATGATTCATATTTCTTTATATGGTGTACATGGAGGATAGAGCAAGGTGGAGAAGTTATTGTGACATCAGCTGATACTATTGCTCCGTCAGGATACAACGATAGCCAAAATGGTTTTATTGGTGAAAAAGTTCCGCTGCTTATCGGAGGTGAAGTAGTAGATGTAAAATTGTCTCCTCTTAATGACTTAGAACTTCTGCTAAGTAATGAATATCGACTCAGAATTTTTTGCGATATAAGTTATTCACGAGACGATTATGCGCATAATTGGGAGTTTAATATCCCAACAAAAAATCTTTCGATAGAAGTGGATAACCACTTTGAAATCAAAGAGTCACCATATGATAACGAAGAGATTGCAACTGAAGATTTTGTGGCTGATGGGAGTTCTTTCTATGAAGATGTTGAGGCTTTAAAAGCTGAACTTGAGGAACTCCGTACCTACAAAAAAACACAAGAGAATAGGGAAGCAATTGCACCTGAGGATGTTGAAGCTTTCAAAAAATGGAAAAAGAGACAGGAAGAATTGAAAGCCTTCGGATTTTAGTATGCAGCCTCAATAACAAATTCTGCTGAAAAGCAGGATTTTTAGCAAAGACGGCAACATTCTGCAGATTGGGCCTTTCCAGCAGGGTGTCATCGTCCTGAAAAACGACATTTACGATGAAGCTTTGACTGACCGCGCGAACAAAGAATACGACGCTGAAAGCTGGGAGCGTGCCAGAGAAAGTTTTGCACAGCTGTTTGTAGGCGGAGCTTCCATGATTGGCGGTGCCCTGTTAGATTTAGTCGGTGTTCCGCTGCTTTCTGGTGCAGTATCTATGGAGGGGGTTGGTACAGCTGCTGTTATCGCCGGCAGTGCAACTGTCGGTAGTGCACTGAGCAAGATGAACGTCCCCGTAGGGAGTGTGCAGTACAGCTTTGCGAAAGGGTATGAAGAACGGCGTCAAAACATAGGCAAGACAAGTGAGACAACAGTGAAAAATGTGGAAGGAAAGGTCAGAGGAAAATCGTCCAAGTTTCGTGTTGATGTTGAACCTGATGGGGACAAGATCCAAGTTCAATCAGGTAAAGGGAAAAGCTCGAAAGATATACGGATAAGACCCGAGAAAATCACGGACGATGACAAAAGCATTATAGAACAAATTGAAGAAAATAATCAGGGTGTGAAATTCAATAAAAATTCAATGGAGCAGCTTGTAAAAGGTATTCGCAAGGCAATGGATAGATTAAAATGAGGGGGGTAGATAATGATTATTTATGGACAGATTAAGTATAAGAAAGATTTTCCTGATTACAATGAAATTGTTGAAAAAATGTGGTTCAAGAAAAAAGATGGAAGAGTAATAGAATTTTCACATGATTGGGATAACGAGGATTTTACTTTTAGTAATAGTCTTGATAGATGGCTCAATGGCGACCGTTGGAAAGATGTTGATGTTGAATTAGATAGGGAATGGATTGCTTCTTCTGTAACTAAAATTGATGATTTTGATGAACTTCAATTTATAACCAGCCATGTTGATATTTTGACCTCTGATAAACGCGCACTTTTTATTCTTATTGTGGAACGTATGAGAATGGTTGGTGGATTAATCAGCGAAGACGACAAGAAAACATGGATTACTGTTGAGGAATTTGAAAAGCGTCATCATGATATTTTGAGTCTAACCTATGACGAAGCTGATGATATTAGTTTTAAGGAAATCAAAACAATGGTGGCAACTCGGGAACGTCCCGCAGACTGGGAAAACGGGGAGGAAGAAAGGAATAGAGCTGAATATTTTCTAAACTTGGAGATAGAAAAGTTGCAAAAAGAAAACGAAAAGATGAAATCTGAGCTTGAAGAACTCAGAGCCTACAAAGTAGCACAAGAAAGCAGGGATGTAATTGCACCTGAGGATGTTGAAGCTTTCAAAAAATGGAAAAAGAGACAGGAAGAATTGAAAGCCTTCGGATTTTAGTATGCAGCCTCAATAACAAATTCTGCTGAAAAACAGGATTTTTAGCAAAGACGGCAACATTCTGCAGATTGGGCCTTTCCAGCAGGGCGTCATCGTCCTGAAAAACGGCATTTACGATGAAGCTTTAACCGACCGCGCGAACAAAGAATACGACGCTGAGAACTGGGAGCGTTCCAAAGAAAGTTTTGGTCAGCTGTTTGCAGGCGGAGCTTCCATGATTGGCGGTGCCCTGTTAGATTTAGTCGGTGTTCCGCTGCTTTCTGGTGCAGTATCTATGGAGGGGGTTGGTACAGCTGCTGTTATCGCCGGCAGTGCAACTGTCGGAAGTGCACTGAGCAAAATCAACGTTCCCGTGGGCAGTGGGCAGTACAGCTTCGCGAAAAATGTCGAAGCCAGAGCAAAAGAAGTAAGTGAAAAAGCTACCTATTCCCCACATACCAAGCATGTAGGAGTTAAGAGTTACGGCTCTAAGATGAAATTGAGCGATGAAGAAGCCCAAAAAGTCTTAGATGAGGCTGTACAATCCGGTGGACAAAAATATGGATACAAAGATGGGAAAGTCTATGAATTTCAATGCGATGACGCAGGAAACAATCCAACGTGGCATGGGTACGAAATCTCTGGAAATGAAATGGTCGTTGATAAGAAAGCAGGTAATGTTTTAAAGCAATGGCTGAGTGAAGGAAAGATTAATAAAGCTGAGTACGGAAAGTTAATAAAGGGAAAGGTTAAATAGTGTGAATGAAATGGACACTTTAACAATGAGATTTAAAAAAACAAAGACACCTTGTCAAGAAGAGCGTAAGGGTTCTTTGTACGATTTATGGGGGGAGTTGACTCTTCAATATGGTGATAAAATTCTTTTAGAATGTGAATGGGAAATGCATAGGTGGATTTTAAACTTTATTGAGAAAAAAAAGAATTTGCTGATTGAAAAGTATCCATTCCGATATGTTAACTCTATCAAAGAAAGCGATGATTTATTGATGGATAGTATCGATTTTGGAAATTTAGATGACGAAAGCACAGAAATACCTGAAAGTGCTTTTGAGTTGGTTGAGCTATATAGCGACTATATTTCACGACACAGTTTTCATCTTGACGAGACAACAACACAGCGGTTCTATATTGGCTTAAATCCAAGCGGGTATGGAGAAATCTCCTACTATGTTGAAAATGAAGACAGGTATTACAAATATGAGTTTGATATGCCAACTTTTGTGGCACAAGCAGATGCTGCAATCATCCACTATCTGAAGAAGTTCCAGCTCAAACTCACGAGTGATGAGGAGTATTTCAAGAAATTTTTGGGTGAGGAGTATGCCCAATATATCGGCGAAAACGCACGGCTAGATGCTATGAGCTTTGGCTTTTAAACCATCCTTCTTCGAGATTGGTTTGTAAACGAAAAAATTCAGCCGACAAGCAGGATTTTTCAATAAGACAATGACTGGAACCAGAGCTTGTTGACACTAAAATGTGATATAATTTAGCCATGACACATTCACTTTCTTACAAAAAGATTCTGCAAATTCTGAAAAAAAATGATTTACTTTCAGAAAGTCGGATTGAAAATCCTGAGGCAGAGGTCAGGAATATTTCGTATAACTCTTCTGAAGTCACGGCGGACACGCTTTTCTTTGTTAAAGGGGTTCATTTCAAAGAGGAATATCTGGTTCAGGCGCTGGCCGCCGGCGCTTCTGCTTATGTTGCTGAGCAGAAATATGCGCTTGACGCGGATTATATTCTTGTTAGCGATATTCGGCTGGCGATTTCAATTCTGGCGCCGATTTTCTTTGAGAATCCGGCGGATGACCTGGATTTAATTGGCATCACGGGGACAAAAGGAAAAACTACTGTTGCTTATTTTCTGAAAAATATACTGGACGCTGCGAGCGGGACTGAGACTGGCCTGATGGGGACGGAGGAAACGATTACGGGGATTTCGCATGTCGGCTCGCACAATACGACGCCCGAGCCTATTGACTTGCAGAACTTTCTGGATGAGGCCCGCGAGGTCCAGCTTCCTTACTTCACGATGGAGGTGACTTCGCAGGCCTACAAAGTCGGCCGTGTGCGCGGGATTACCTTCGACCACGGGATTTGGCTGAACATCGCCGAGGATCATATCAGCCCGGCTGAGCACCCTGATTTTGAGGATTATATCAGCTGTAAGCTGCAGCTGATGCTGCATTCGCGCGAAGTCTTGATTAACCGCGGCACGGACCACTTCGAGCGCGTTCTGAAAACTGCGGCTTCCTCTGAGCTACAGCCTGCCATCTCTCTTTACGGTGCGGAAAATTTCAGAGATGAAGTTGACTACTATTACTGTAACCTCGGCAAAGACGGTGCTTTACAGACTTTCACGGTCAAATCTGGCAGAACTGGTTATTCGGAGGATTTTGCCATCCGCACAGTCGGTCTGTTCAATGTCGAAAATGCCACAGCGGCCGTGGCTCAGGCCAAGCTCCTGAATATTCCGGATGTGGCGATTCGCTCTGGGCTTCTGAAGACTGTGATTCCCGGCCGCATGAATATCATGGAGAAAGACGGCATTACTTTTGTGGTTGATTATGCCCATAATTTCATGAGTTTCAGTGCGCTGTTCAAATCGATTCGCCAGGATTATCCGGACAATAAAATCATCGCTGTCGGCGGTGCGCCTGGTGAAAAGGCTTATCAGCGCCGGAAGGATTTTGCGGACGTGGTGAGTCAGTATGCTGATTATATTTACATCACCGCTGAGGACCCGCAGTTTGAGAGCGTGCGTGAGATTTCTGAGGAAATTGCCTCTTTTCTGCCTGAGAATACGAGGTATGAGATAATCGAGGACCGCGAGGCGGCGATTCGGGCGGCCTATGCGTCAGCTCAGCCTGGAGATGTCATCGTTCTGCTGGCTAAAGGCACAGAGGCTTTCCAGAAGGTGTGCGGCAAGTGGGCGCCTTATCCTTCGGATGTTGTGCTGGCGCAGGAATTGTTAAAATAAATGGAAAAAGGCTTGGAAATGTCACCTGTTAGTGAGCATCTCCAAAGCCTTTTATTTTTTACGGCTTCAAAACATTTCCCTGCTTGTCGACTGACCAGCCTTTCAGGTCAGTTTCAGGCTTTTCGCTGTCAAGCGTATCTCCGAAATAATTCGTCGGGAGCAGGCTGAAGACGAGGAAGGCGACCAGGAAGAAAAATGTCAGGATGAAGGCGCTGAAACCAAGCGCAGCATCGGCCTGAAGCTGGAAAATAAAGCCGCTGAATTTTACTGCTAAAAATAGGACCAGGAAAAGGAAAATAGAATAGCCTTTCATGCCCGTATCACGCATGCGGCGCGACAAGAGCGCGAATACCGGGAAAATCACGCCGATGCCCATGATGATGCCCAGATAAAGAAATGGATTGAAAAGGGTCGGGTTAAAGCTTAGGCTCGGAATGGCCTGCAGGACCAGCTGTGTTGCGCCGAACAGCATGAATACCGGGACGAAGAGGATGGCTAGAAAGAGGCAGGCAAACCAGAAGCCGGCACGAGTTGTTCGTCCAGTGAAATTAAAGTAGCCGGTGAAAAAGTCTTTGATTGCACGGCCGAAGCTGATTTTGCCGTATTGATTAATTTTTGTCATCAAAGTCTTCCTTCCTGCTCCGAATCAGGAGCTTTTTTTGCGCAGAAAATCAGCAGGATTAAGGCATAGACGCCTGCAAAAAGTGTGATACTGCTCAAAATAGGGACAGATACAAACTGTGCAATGGCATTTGCCAGATAAATGGCCGGCAGCGGATAAGCTAAAGCTGGAGAATAGCCGGCATCACGCAAACGCCGCGCGGTCAAAGTCGTCACCGGCACCATAATCAGCAGACTAAAAACTGTTCCAACAATCTGAAGAATTATAACTGACAGCGGCATATTGTTCATTAATTTCTCTGTAAGCTGCTGAATATCGTTCGGATTAGTTGTTGTAGTTATATCCGGCAGCAGTTTCATCGTTTCGCCAATAATAATGACAGTACTGAAGAGAGTGATAATCGCACGAATAATTGTGTTAATCAAAAAAGTCCACCAGTAATCACTGCGACTACTTCTTCCGTTCGGCTTCAGCGCCAGTTTCCAAAAATCTTTATATGCTTTTATCATTCAATCCACTGTGTCCGCTGTTTCCAGAATCGAACACATCCTTTCATTTTTTCAGTAATTTCTTGGCCTGCGCCAGCGCTTCAGGCGTCAAATCATCACCTGCCAGCATTTTCGCGATTTCCTCAACGCGCTCATCCGGATTCAGCTTGCGCACGGTTGAGGTCGTCACATCGTCGCTGGAAGACTTCTCGATATAAAACTGTGTATCCGCAATTGCCACGACCTGCGGTAGATGCGAGATGGCCAGAACCTGTCCCGACTGTGAAATCTTATAAATCTTCTGGGCAATGGCCTGAGCCACACGGCCCGACACGCCTGTATCCACTTCGTCAAAGACGATGGAGGTCTTATTTTCACGGCGGGCAAAGCTCGATTTGATGGCCAGCATCAGACGGGACAATTCACCGCCGGAAGCTGTTTTTGCCAGCGGCTTGAAGCCCTCGCCCGGATTGGTCTGAATATAAAACTCAACCGTTTCATTCCCTCGCGAGGAAAACTTCGCAGGGCTGAATTTGACCGTAAAATCGGCCTTTTCCATATATAAATCAGCCAATTCCTGCTTGATATCGGCTTCTAGGGATTTGGCAATCTTGTGCCGCGCAGTGTTCAGCTCTGCAGCGGCTGCGACAAGCGCCGTTTGTTTCTCCTTGACACCTTTTTCCAGGCTGAGCAGGTCTGAGGTTTCACCTGTTAAACTGGACAGTTCACGTTGAGAATTGTCCAAAAAGTCCAGCACGTCTGATAACTCAGGGCCATATTTGCGCTTCAGTGCGGTCAATGTAAAAATCCGCTCTTCCAGCTGCGTTAATTCTGCCGGATTGAACTCCAGGTCAGCCAGCGTATTGTCCAGGCTGGCCGCCACATCCTCCAGCAGCGAAGAAGCTTCCAGAACCTTCTCAGATAAAGTCTGATAAGCCTCATCAAATTCACTGACCTCATCTATCCGCCCCAGCACAGCCTGAAGCAGTGACAGGCCTGAGCCCTCTTCTTCATCTTCACCGTCAAGCAGCTGATAAGCGACATTCAGATTTTCAGCAATAAATTTCACATTGTTGAGTTTGTCACGCTGCTGCTGAAGTGATTCGTCTCTTTCCAGGTCAATACCTGCTGACTCAATTTCTTCAATCTGAAACTGCAGCATTGAAATCCGCTCTGCGAACTTTTTCTCGTTCTCCTGCCGCTCAGTCAGCAGAGAACGTGCCAGGCGATAGTCTTCAAAGTCACGCTGATAATCAGCTTTCAGTTTCAGAAATTCTCCATCGCCGAATTCATCCAGCATCGCCAGATGATGACGAGCATTCATCAGTTCCTGATTGTCATGCTGCCCATGGATATCAATCAGAAACTCGGAAATCTCACGTAAACTGGTCAAATTCACCATTTGGCCATTGACTCGGCAGCTAGAGCGCCCATTGGCAAAAATTTCACGCCGCAAAATCAGCTCGGAAGACGGCGTCAGCCCAAGCTCTGTCATTTTAGCGTCTAAGGCCGAACTAGCACTGACAAAAAACAGCGCTTCAATTTCCGCCTTGTCTGCACCGTGGCGCACGAAATCACTAGACGCCCGCTCGCCCAAGAGCAAGTTCATCGCGTCAATAATAATTGATTTACCCGCACCTGTCTCGCCCGTTAAAATGGTCATGCCCATATCAAAGCTGAGCGAGACTTCCTCGATAATCGCAAAATTTTTAATGGAAAGTTCCTGCAGCATTAATCCTTTTTGAGCTCCTTGTATATGGTCTCCGCATCTGCCGAGTTTTTCGCCACAATCAGAATCGTATCATCGTCGTTGATGATGGCAAAAGTCCATTCTGAAAAACGTACACGGAAGTCGTTCTTGATGCCGGCAGTCGTACCAGGCAAGACGTCGACCCGAATCATGTTGCCCTGTCTCATCACAGAATTAACAAACTTTTCCGTCAGACTCTCACGGCCGCGCTTTTCGCTGGAACTAATGTAGCGATAAGTATCATGACCCGTTGCAACCTTGACCATGCCAAGCTCTTTGATGTCACGCGAAATTGTGGCCTGAGTCGTGTTCAAACCGCGTTCTTTCAAAAGCTGCACCAAATCATCCTGCCGTTCAATCTCAATGTTGGAAATCAGGTTTTGCAATAAGGCCAATCGATCGGCTTTTTTCATTTGAGTTGCTCCTTTTCCTGCTCAATTACTGCATCAATGTTAATCGCAGCAGATTGCATTGTTTTTTCTTTTATTAAATGAACCAGAAATTCTACATTTCCAGCTCCGCCCTTTATGGGTGAAAAAGTCAGATTTTTTAGGCTGAAGCCAATATTTCCTGCTGTCGCGAAAACTTTTTCGATTACTTGAAGATGAACCCTCGTATCTTTGATAATTCCGTTTTTCCCGACCTGCTCACGTCCAGCCTCAAACTGCGGTTTTATCAAAGCAGCAACTTGCCCCTGCTCAGGAAGAATCTGATACAGCGGCGGAAGAATCAAATCCAGTGAAATAAAGCTCACATCAATACTGGCAAATTCCGGTTGTCCTTCTGTAAAATCAGACAAGCGGGCATTGCGGAAATTGAACTGCTCCATCACAGTCACACGCGCATCGCTGCGAATCTTCCAGGCCAGCTGATTAGTCCCGACATCCAAAGCGTAAACATGTTCAGCGCCTGCCTGTAGCATAACATCAGTAAAGCCGCCTGTTGAAGCGCCAATATCAAGACAGTTCTTTCCTTTGACAGAAATTCCAAATTCTACCAGTGCCTTTTCGAGCTTCAAACCACCGCGAGACACGTATTTAAGCTTTTCACCTTTTAAGCGAAGCTCTGTTGACGCATCAATTTTTACGCCTGGCTTGTCAAAACGCTCGCCGGACTTGGCATCAACGACTAAACCAGCCATGACGCCGCGCTTTGCCTGCTCACGTGTCTCAAATAGTCCCTGATTGACAGCTAAAACGTCGATTCTTTCTTTCATAATGACAAACTTTCTACGATACTCAGAATCCCAGAGGAGTCAAAATTCGGCAGATTCAGCAGCTCAGTTCTGACTTCGGCCAAGTTTGAGGCCAGTTCAGTCTTCGCGCCGTCAAGCCCAAGCAGAGCCACATAAGTTGACTTTTCTTCCAGAACATCCTTGCCGGGCGTCTTGCCAATTTCTTCCAGCGTGCCTGTCACATCGAGAATATCGTCCCGAATCTGAAAAGCCAAACCCAGCTTCTCTCCAATATGCCGCAAAACTTCCACATTCACTTGTCCAGCTATGATTCCGGCTGCTGCAAATGGGAAAGTCAGCATGCGCCCGGTTTTCAAGCTGTGAAGATGTTCAATCTCATCCAATGACAAGGTTTTCCCCTCACCAGCCATGTCCAGAACCTGACCAGCCACCATTCCCTGTGAGCCAGACGCCGCAGACAATTCGCGCACCAGCGCAACAATTGTCTCAGCAGGCAAATCGCAAGTCGCAAGCAGATAATAAGGGTCTAGAAAAAGTGCATCACCCGCCAGAATCGCCAGCGCATCGCCATAAACCTTGTGATTTGTCAATTTACCGCGCCGATAATCGTCATTGTCCATGGCAGGCAAATCATCATGAATCAGCGAGCCCGTATGAATCAGCTCCACCGCAGCTGCCGCCTGATAATGCGCCGCCGTCAGCTCTATGCCGAATCCCTCCAGCATTTCCAGAAACAAAATCGGCCGAATCCGCTTGCCGCCTGCCGTGACAGAATATAAAACTGACTCGCGCAGCTCAGCTGGAATCTCAGTTTTCTGATAAAATGAACGCAATGCTGTCTCAAGTTTTGTCATTTCAAACACTCCTTTATTTTAGCATATTTTCTCTCTTCTTTCTCATTTCATTGCTAAATTTATAAAAACAGTCTTTAATCCTCCCTTACTTATAAATACGTATTTTTTCTGGAAATGTTACATATTTTAAATAAAAACCGGTTAATGAAACCAGGTTTTTACAATATTTTTTGACAAACGACGCATATTGTCTAAAGTGGTTGTCTTATCCATGGCCTCTTCCAGGCTGATTGGGCCTGTTTGAATCGAGTAAGCCGCTGTCAGGATTTCGTCCAGCTGGCTTAAATCGTCTGCCAGCGAGCCGCAGAGTGCAATGACCGGCACCTTGTGTTTAGCGGCGAGAAGCGCCATTCCATAAGGTACTTTTCCAGAAGCAGTCTGCGCGTCCATCCGCCCCTCACCTGTAAGCACAAGGTCAGCATCTGCAATTTCATCTTCAATTTTCAGCAGCTCAGCTATTTTCGGAAAGCCGAGTTCAATTTTCCCGCCGAGAATGGCAACCGCGGCACCTAGACCGCCAGCTGCACCGCTTCCTGGAATTGCCTGCAAATCAAGCCCTAACTGCTGCTTCACTTGCTCAACTACTTGCTGCGCCTGTTTGTCCTGTGCGGCCATGATTTCGGCTGTTGCGCCTTTTTGTGCGCCAAAAAAATAGGCGTAGCCCGTTGAACCTGCGTAAGGATTCACAACATCGGCCAGTCCGATTAGTCTCGGTAACTTCGGAAACGTCCCGGAAAGATTTTCTAATTCAACTCCGAGTCCTGCAAGCAGGCCCAGCCCGCCGTCCGACGTGCCGCTGCCGCCCAGTGTCAGAATAATCTCAGCAGCGCCGCGTTCAGCGGCATCACGAATCACAGCGGCTAAGCCGAAACTAGTTGCTTTCTGCACGGTCACAGAATCTGGGATGATTTTGTCAATTCCCGCAACCTGCGCCGATTCTATCACTGCTGTATCATCAGCTAGTAAATAGTGGGCTGTAATGGGACGACGCAGCAAATCAAGCGTCTCGACAGAAATCATCTCGCCCTGCAAGGTCTGCCGCAGGGCGGAGATTGTGCCTTCACCGCCGTCAGCAATCTCAAAGACTTTGACTTCAGTGTCAGGCAGGCACACCAAAATACCGGCTTTTGCCGCCTCACCCAGCTCCAGACTGCTGGCAGAATTCTTGAAAGAATCGATGGCGACGACGATTTTCATTTAGCCGACAATCTTCTGATGCAGCGCTGCGTATGCCTGCGCCTCTTCTGCTGCCGACCAGACTACCAGCTCCTGCCGGCCCAAAAATGTGTCGACCTCGGCGATGAAGTCCTTGTCGGGCACGTCTGCAAAGGCCACAAAAATCGGCTCGTCCGACTCAGACGTATGTGCCAGCGTATAAACCTCAAACTCGGCATTGCGGCCGTTTTCGTCAATATGAAAATGCGCCGACGGCTTGCCCACATAGAGCACGCGGTTGGTCTGGTCGACGATAATGTCGCGCTGCTCTGCCGGGATGCTCATCGCCATGTTTGTCATCTGCGCCATCTGCTCGGGCGTGAAATTCTCGCTGGCAAACTGCTGCACGGCCATCGCCTGCTCGAAAGGATTCATGCCAGGCAGCCGCGCCATCAGCTCCTGAAACTTCGCCAGCATCGCCGGGTCAGACATGCTCTGCAGAAATTCCGGGTCCATATTATTTATATCAAAAGGAAACATTTTTCACCTCAATTCGCTCTAAAACAGCATAACATAACAAATGCTCAAAAATCTCCGTCCAAAGTCGGATTTTTATTCAGCGGCAAAGTCAGTCTCTTCGCCGTTCTTGCCGACTGACTTGACCAGCACCTGCTCCGCCTCGTCCAGCGTCTTCTTCAAGCTTTCGGACAGCTTCATGCCGTTCTGAAATTCCTTGATTGCGTCTTCCAGCGGCACATCACCGTTCTCGAGTTTATGCACAATTTCTTCAAGTTGTGCAAGTTCATCTTCAAATTTTACGTCTTCTTTTTTTGCAGTCATATTTTCCTCTTTATTCTGTCACTTGCGCATTTACCCGACCGTCTGCAAGCTCGATATTCAAGCTGTCGCCGAGCTTAAGCTGCTTAACCGACTTCAAAATCCTCTCGTCTTTTCCCCGGACAATGGCGAAACCTCGGGCTTTTATCTTACTGACATCAAGAAGCAATAAGCCTTGACTTGCCCGCTCTGCACGGTTCTTCTTCGCCTCTAGAATCTTCTGGAAATCCGGAATCAGCCTCCGGGAATAGATTTCAAACTGATGCTGGCTGTTTGTGAGCTGACGCTCGGTCAAGCTCGTCAGGCGCCGCGTCAATTCATCCAGATTTCGCCGGTGCCCGTCGTAGAGTCGCTCCGGCTGCCGGAAAATCACCGAATTTGATAGTTTTTCAACGCGCTCCCGCTTCTGAGCGATTAAATTCTGCAGACGCCGTGACAGCCTCTGCTGCTGCTCATTTGTCCAGGACAGAAGGTCATACTTTGTATTCGGCGTAGCCAGCTCTGCGGCCGCTGTAGGTGTGGCTGCACGTCTATCGGCTGCGAAATCTGACAGGGTCACGTCTGTTTCATGCCCAACCGAACTAATTATCGGCAGTTTCGAGTCAAAAATCGCCCGGACGACAATCTCTTCGTTGAAACACCAGAGGTCCTCAATTGAACCGCCGCCGCGCCCTATAATCAGCAAGTCTAAATCCTCACGCGCATTTGCCCGGGCAATATTTGCCGCAATTTCCTCGGCACTGCCTGCTCCCTGGACTTTTGTCGGGAACAGCAGAATCTCCATCATTGGAAAGCGCCGGTTGATGGTCGTGATGATATCGCGAATTACCGCGCCTGAGGGCGAAGTCACCACGCCAACTTTTCGTGAAAAGGCCGGAATCTGCTGCTTGAAACGCGCGTCAAACAAGCCTTCCTCTGTCAGCTTTTTCTTCAGCTGCTCGAACTTGACCGCCAGCTCGCCCACGCCGTCTGGAATCAGCTCTTCAATGATGATGGAATAGCTGCCGCCCGGCGCATAGAGCTCAACTCGGCCGACCGCGTTGACTTTCATGCCGTCCTCAAGCTTGAATTTCAGCCTGGAAAAATTCCCCGCCCACATGGTCGCAGAAATCACGGCTTTTTCGTCTTTCAGCTTGAAATACTGATGACTCGGCCGCTGCCTGAAGCCGGACACTTCACCTGTCACGAAAACGCGCTCAAGGTATGGGTCCTTGTCAAATTTGGCCTTCAGATACTTGGTCAGGGTTGATATTGAAAGGTATTCTGTCATTTTATTATGTTCACTTTGTGGTATAACTCCGCTGAGCTGCATCCACCGTCTGCTTCATTAGCATCGTCCGCGTCATTAAACCAACGCCGCCAGGTACTGGTGTAATCAGGCTGGCAATGTCTTTCACTTCCTCAAAATCCACATCGCCGTGCAGCTTGCCTTCAGAGTCACGGTTCATGCCCACGTCAATTACCACTGCGCCAGGCTTGACATCCGCCGCCTTGATAAAGCGGTCAGAACCGATTGCCACGACCAGAACATCCGCCTGCCGCGTCAATTCTGACAAGTCCTGCGTCTGCGAATGGGCAATTGTTACCGTCGCATGCTGCATCATCATGAGCTGCGCAATGGGCTTGCCGACAATGTTGCTGCGGCCGACCACGACAACACGTTTCCCGTCAAGTTTAACGTTATATTCCTTGAACAATTCCATAATTCCTGCTGGTGTTGACGGAATCATCAGCGGATTGCCGGCCCAGAGGAGGCCCATATTCAGCGGGTGAAAACCGTCCACGTCTTTCTCAGGCAGAATCTTCATCAAGACTCTCTCGGCGTTAATCTGTTCAGGCAAAGGCAGCTGGACAATAATGCCGTGCCAGTCTGAATCCTGATTGTACTGGTCAATGACAGCCATCAGCTCAGCTTCGCTCGTTGATTCAGGCAGTTTTATCGTCTTTGAGCGAATTCCGATTTTCTTTGCGTCACTCTCTTTTCCGCGCACATAAATCTGACTCGCAGGGTCTTTCCCCACTAAAATCGTGATTAAACCAGGAAGCACAGGCATTTGTGCAATCTTTTCTTTCAGCTCCGTCTGAATTTTCGCAGCTAGAGCTTTTCCATCCATTATTGTCATATCTATTATTATACCTTATTCTAAGTGCGAGCGTCTTATAAAATGATTAGAATTTTCTTGGTAATGGGAAGACGACCCTCCCTGTATTCTTCTTGTGTCATTCTCATTCCGTGCGCAATGCAAAGTAGACCAGCAAGAGGAGAAAGGCCGAGCCCAAAAGCGTCCAGCTCTTGAAGACTTGCCCCAAAAATCCTGAAAAAATGACGCCGATAAATAAAACTAAGATGAGCAAGCCGAAAAACCAGACACTGCGCCAATGCTTCCTGTCACGTGTGATAATCAGCTGCGTCAGACTCGTCGCAAATCTTTTCAGATTCGCAGTCGACAAAACCGAGCCGAAATTCATATTTTCAAGCTGCGAGAAAGTCGTGTCCTGGATTGCCATAAAAAAGGACAGAATTCCCACAAAAATGCTTACTGAAAGATGATGCCAGACCGTATTGTACAAGACTGTAATCACCGCAATCCCGCACATCTGCACCAGAATGAGATAAAGCGTGTCAAACTTGCGCCGAACCAGCAGCCAGTGCGAAAAGGTCTCTCTGAACATGACGCCCAGTGTAAAAAAGATAATCGGAATCACAAAATTCCAGACGTGCGGAATATTCCACTGCACTAGGCAAATCCCCGCCTGAATCATATTTCCCGTCATCATATCGGCAAAACGCTGGTCAAAATAAAAAAACGCATAGCCGTCAACAAATCCTGCGTTAAAAACCAGAAGCAGGATGATGAAGAGCTTTCTTTTGAACTGAGTCTCCATATAACAATTATATCAGATTTTTCAGGCGATTTTCTTCCAAATTCGAACTATTTCTTTATTTATTTTTCAGCTGTAAGTAGAATAACTTCTTTTCCTTGCTCTTTCAGTGTTTTCACATGTCTCTCGCCCCACTGGCAAAGACTGTCCAAAACAGCGCTGAGGCTTTCTCCGTATTCGCTGAGCGAATATTCTACTTTAGGGGGCACTTGATTGTAGGATTGACGCTCTATAATGTTAGATTCTTCGAGTTCACGCAGCTGCTGTGTCATCATTTTTTGACTGATTCCGGGAATTTTTCTCTGCAATTCTCCTGGACGGACTGCTCCATGTCTCAGATTACATAAAATAATCGGTTTCCATTTTCCGCCAATGACATCCATTGTTGCTTCAACTCCGATATTATAAATTTTTTCTTCCATTTCTGAATCTTTCTGTCTGTAGTATTTTGCAATGCATACTTTTTAGTGGGTACAGCACAAAAAAGTAGGTACTATACAAAGGAACAAGCATATTATATAATAATTTTTGTAATAAATAAAGACGAAAAAGGAGAATTAATTCTTGATTACTTCACTGACAGATAGAATCGAACTGAACAATGGGACGAAAATTCCTGGAATGGGTCTGGGTGTTTTTCAAATTCCGGATGCTCAAACGGCTGAGGTTGTGAAAAACGGCATCATCCATGGTTATCGCCTGGTTGATACAGCAGCTATCTACGGCAATGAGGACGGAACCGGCATTGGGATTAAAGAAGGGCTGGCTGCTGCCGGCTTGAGCCGCGAAGAGCTTTTTGTGACATCGAAAGTCTGGAACAATCATCTCAGCTATGATGAAACAATCAAAGCATTTGAGGAGACAATGGCGCGCATTGGTTTAGATTACCTTGACTTGTATTTGATTCACTGGCCTGGTCACGATGCCTATGAAGAATCATGGAAAGCACTTGAAGACCTTTATCTTGCCGGGAAAATCAAAGCAATCGGCGTCAGCAATTTTGAAGTTCATCATTTAGAAAAGCTTTTGAGCTTTGCCCGGGTTATTCCAGTGCTCAACCAAGTTGAACTGCATCCGAAGCTTTCACAAACTGAACTTCGTGCTTTTGCCGAAAAGCATAACATCAAGATTCAAGCCTGGTCACCTTTGATGCAGGGACAGCTCTTGAGCCATCCCGTGATTGCAGAAATTGCCGAGAAACACCATAAGTCTGCTGCACAAGTGATTTTGCGCTGGGATGTTCAGCAGGAAATTCTTCTGGCTGTGAAATCTGTGCATGCCGAGCGCATGCTAAGCAATGCAGATATCTTTGATTTTGAACTCAGCCAGGAGGACATGAATCAGTTGAATGCGCTCAATGAGTCGCTGCGAGTCGGTCCAAACCCTGATGAGTTTGATTTTGCTTAATTGTTAGACTCTTGTAACATTTAATTTTTCAGATTGTAAACAAAATCACGATGAATTTTGTCTACAGTCTGATTTTTTGTCCCCTGAATAAATATCTGCCTGACTTGTACGAAAAAGAACCAGCTGTTCAACTGGTTCTTGAGCCTTCCGACATTGCCAAATCCTCGTGAATTGCCTGAATATCCTCATCAAGCTTGACCTTGCGGAAATTCCGCGGCAAAAACTTGCGGATATCATCCTCATTGTAACCGACTTGCAAGTGTGTGTCGTCAAAAATAAGCGGCCGGCGAAGCAGCGTACGATTCTCGTTGATAAGTGCGATAAGCCTGCTGATAGAAACATTGTCAAAATTCACATCAAGGTGTGTATAGGCTTTGCTGCGTTTAGAGATGATTTCTTCCGTCCCGTCATCCGTCAATGAAAGAATTTTCAGCAAATCCTCTTTCTTGATTTCATCGGTCAAAAGATTAATTTCCTTATATTTGAGTTCGTGCGCACGGAGCCATTCCTCAGCCTTTTTACAAGAACTGCACGACGGCACCGTATAAACTATTATCATAGACACTCCTCGCTTTCTAAGCTCATATCCCGTCCTACTCTAATAAACTGTCTGCTTACATTGTAGTTTGTTCTACTGAAAGAAAGCTTAAAAACATCTTAAAGATATTCTCGATAAATCCTATCCGACAAAGAGGTCAAAATTTCATAATTTATTGTCCCGCGATAGTCGGCAATATCATCAGCTGTAATCTCCAAATCTCCGTCCCGGCCGATTAATACCACCTTTGTCCCTATAGGATAACGGTGCTCAAGCCTAATCGTCATCTGGTCCATCGAAACCCGCCCCACAATTTCACAGAATTTGCCGTCAACCAGCACGCGAAAGCCCTGTAAATCCCTCGCCCAGCCGTCTGCGTAGCCTATCGGCAATGTTCCAATGAATGTAGGCTCAGTGGCCGTATAAGTCGCGCCATAGCCGACCGTGTCGCCTGCTTGAATTTCCTTCACATGCGTAAGTTCCGACTGCAGCGACAAAGCAGCCTCCAGCTTCACATCAGCCGGCAGCATCAGTGCCCTTCCGCTCGGATTCAGCCCGTAAAGCGCCAAACCCAGCCGCTCAATGTCCTGAACCTGTTCACTGTGCCAAATTCCTGCAGCAGAATTTGTAGAATGGACATAATGCGGCCGTCTGGACAAATTTGACAAAAGCTCAGCAAATCTTGACGCCTGCAAGTCATATTGACTGGTGTCCACCTCATCCGCCGTGGCAAAATGGGTGAAAACGCCGTCAAATATTATCCCGTGATTATCCATTAAATCAATCATGGCATTTGCTTCAGCGAAATCACGCACACCAATGCGTCCCATTCCGGTGTCAATCCCAATATGCAGCTTCAGACCAGATAAATCCTCATCAGACTTGAGCACAAGCTCCAGCCATTCTAAACTAGGAGCAGTCAATGTCAAATCCAGCTCACGCGCAATCGATGCATCTTCAGGCACAATTCCCGATAAAATCAGAATCGGCTTTTTCTGTAGACCGCCGTCACGCAGCTCGATTGCCTCATCTAGATTTGACACACAAAAACCGCCGACCAAATCTTCAATCGCCCGTGAAACTTTCACTGCGCCATGCCCATAGGCATTTGCCTTGACGGCTGGCCAAATCTCAGGCACCTTTCCGTCATCATTCAGTCCAATATGGCTGCGAATCTTTATCAGATTGCGCCGAATCGCTGCTAAATCAATTTTTGCCGGTGTATGCCGATGTGGTGCTGGAATCACTGTATTTTCCCTTCTACTTCAACTGAGTTCATCTTCGCCGTTTCGCGTCGTGTTTCACATCTTATTCTCCAAAATAACAAAAGCCGTCGCTTCAAACTGGGTATGAGAAATTGACAAATGGACATTTCCCTCATCAAAGGGCTGCTCCACAAAAAAAGGATTTCCCTTATCATCGTTGTCAATCGTCAGGTCCAGAAAATGCAGCTGTGAGCTGATGCCCGTTCCGTAAGCCTTCGCAAATGCTTCTTTCGCCGCCCAGCGTCCTGCCAGAAATTCCGTTTTCCGGACAAGTGTAGCAAAACTGTCAAATTTCAGCAGTTCAGTCTCCGTCAAAACTTTTTCAACAAAGCGGCGATTCTCAAGCGCTGTCGTAATTCGGGACAATTCCACTGTGTCCACGCCAATTCCAATAATCATTATGATAAGTATATCAAAAATTCGCTTGAAGCGAATTTTAACGATTTTTATTATTCGGAATCTTTCAGAAACTTAAATAGCTTAATCTGCGGACCTGCCAGCGCATGGCTTTTTAAATCCTTTTCGGACAGCCATTTTTGATTGTACAAGGCTGATTCCTCATGCACTTGTCCTGTTTCCAGCTGGCAAACGATTAAACGCACATGCCATTTTAGATGCGAGAAAACGTGTGTGATTTCGCCTATTTCCTCAAATTTGACGACAGAAGATTTGAAATCCGCCGGCAAATCAATCTCAGCATTTTCTTGGACTTCTTTCAGCGGAAAGGTCCACATATCAGCTAGCAGGCCATTTGACGGCCGCTGTGCCATCAGATATTTACCCGCAGATTTAAGTGCAAATGCTTGATAATAAACGTCTTTCTGCTTCAGTTTTTTTGACTTGACAGGAAATTTCTCCTGCGTACCCTGGGCGAACGCCGCACAATAGGCAGAAATTGGACAAATTTCACATTTTGGCGATTTCGGCAGGCAAATGCTAGCGCCAAGGTCCATCAATGCCTGGTTAAAATCTCCCGGCTCCTTATAACTAATGACTTGGCGGAACTTTTCATCAAAAATTTTTCTTGTTGCGGCTTTGGAAATGTCGTCAGAAATCGCAAAAACTCGACTGCCTACGCGAAAAAGATTCCCGTCAATCGCAGCTTCCGGCAGATTAAAACAGATAGAAGCAATGGAGGCTGCGGTATATGGACCAATTCCCTTGATGGAGCGGATTTTATCTATTTCTTGAGGAAAGTCGCCCTTGAACTCAGACATTATCTGCTGGGCACCGGCTTTCAAGTTTCTCGCCCGCGAATAATAACCCAGACCTTCCCAGAGTTTCAGTAATTCTGCATCGTCAGCATTTGCTAGGTCGGAAATGGCCGGATATTTTTTCAGAAATTTCTCGTAATAGGGAATGACTGTCTCCACTTGTGTCTGCTGGGACATGATTTCTGAAATCCAGATTTTGTAGGGCTCGTTTGTCTCACGCCAGGGCAGAGCTCTTTTACTGGCCTGATACCATCTCAGCAGCGAAGTTTGAAAGTCTTTGATTTTTGCTTTGTTCCAATTCATGTGCAATTATTTCATTTCTGTGCAGCTGGTTCTGTCTCTTTCAGAGCGTTCCAGTTCTCGTCAGGCTTTTCTTGTCCGCTGAGCTTTGCTTTGACGCGTTCAGCCACCTCGTACGGCACGCCGGCATCGGCTACCTGCTGGATGCTGGCTTCCTCGACGGCTTTCATGTTTTTAAAGGCTGTCAGCAGCTTCTGTTTTCGCTTAGGCCCCAGCCCTGCAATCCCGTCCAGCTTGGATGAGAAAGTATTTTTCCCCCGAACCTGCCGGTGGAAAGTGATGGCAAATCTGTGGACTTCGTCCTGTATCCGCTGCAGCAGGAAGAATTCCTGAGAATTCCGGCTCATCGGCACGACTTCCAGCGGGTCGCCGAAGAGCAGCTCGGAGGTCTGGTGCTTGTCGTCTTTCTGCATGCCGGCCACCGGAATGTCCAGCCCCAGCTCGTCTAGAATCGCCTTGGCCGCGTGTACCTGCCCCGCTCCGCCGTCCATGGCAATCAGGTCCGGAAGCACGCCGCCCTCACGAATGGCCCGCGAATAGCGCCGGGTAATGACTTCACGCATCGAGGCATAGTCGTCCGCCCCCTCGACGGTTTTGATCTTGTACTTGCGGTAGTCCTTCTTCGAGGGCTTGCCGTCAATGAAAACGACCATCGCGCTGACTGGCGACGTCCCCATGATATTCGAGTTGTCAAAGCTCTCAATCCGCGTAGGCGTAGGAATCCCCAGCATTTCACCGAGATTTTCGACAGCGCCCTTGGTTTTAATCAAATCTTTTTCGACGAGGTCAAATTTCAGCTGGAGCTGCTGCTGCGCGTTTTTATTGGCCATCAGCACCAGCTGCTTTTTCTCGCCGCGCGCAGGCTGGAAGACCTTTGCCTTGTTATCCACCAGGGCTGAGACAGAAGCCGTGTCAATGTCCTTCGGAATAAATATCTCGCCTGGCAGTAAATGCTGCTGGTCCTTGTAAAACTGGCCGATATATGTCAGAAAGTCTTCTTCCGGTTCATTGTAGTAGGGGAAAAGATTGACGTCACGCTTGATGAGCTTGCCCTGGCGCATGAAGAAAACCTGCACACACATCCAGCCTTTGTCCACAGCATAACCGAAGATGTCACGGTCTTTATTGTCCAGATTACGCACGCGCTGCTTGGTTCTCAGGATTCCGATGGCTTTGATGATGTCGCGATATTCGGCAGCCTGTTCAAATTCCAGATTATCCGAAGCCTCCTGCATTTTCTGCTTCATTTCATCCACGATTTCATTGTCATCGGTCGTCAGAAACTTCGTGACCTGTTGGGTCATTTTCACATAAACCTGCGGATCCACGTGATTCACGACGGGGCAGAGACACTGATGAATATGGTAATAAAAGCAGACCCGCGTTTCGTGCAGGCTGCACTTGCGGAAAGGGAAAATCCGGTCTATCAGATGCTTGATTTCCTGTGCGGCGCCTACATCCGGATAAGGCCCGAAGTAATGCCCGCCGTCTTTCCTGACATTGCGTGTGATTTCCACGCGCGGATATTTTTCATTGGTAATTTTGATGAAAGGATAAGACTTGTCGTCTTTCAGCAGAATGTTGTATTTCGGCTTGTACTCTTGAATCATGTTGATTTCGAGCAGGAGCGCCTCAATATTTGAGCCTGTGACAATCCATTCGACATCGGCGATTTCAGAAACCAGCAGTTCTGTCTTCGTGTCGTGCGAGCCGTGGAAATACGAGCGCACGCGGTTTTTCAGGTTTTTGGCCTTGCCGACGTAGATGATTTGTCCGTTTTTATCTTTATGCTGATAGCAGCCGGGCGAATCCGGCAGGAGCTCGAGTTTGTGTTTGATAATGTCGTTCATTGTTTTAGATAATTATAACATTTTTGCGCTGTGAGTACAGGCAAATTTTTTAATTTAAATCTTATGTATTTGCCACTTTTTTCTAAATAATATATAATGTTTTTGACATTTTTAAACAAATATGTTACAATCGTATTTATAACATATAGAAAGTGAGGAACATTAATATGTTAAACAATTCTTTTTCAAAAAAGCTGCGCAGCCATATTGGTATTAACGGGCTTCTGTCACTGATTGCTGGTCTGCTCATTCTTTTCTGGCCTGGGAGGTCGGCTGCGGTTGTGACGGTTCTCATCGGCATTTCCTTTGCGATAATCGGACTCTTTTATGTCATTACCAGTTTTTCTGCTGTTGATGAATCAGGCTGGGGGCGCTTCGGGCATTTGCTTCTGGGCGCGCTTTATCTCGTTGCCGGGATTTTCTCTTTCATCAATTTGGCTGCAACGACGACTTATCTTTTCCTGTTTATTGGAATTTTCGTGGGAATCACTTGGCTGGTGGAAGGTTTCACAGCATTTGGAATGGTGCAGTACAGCTCGTCTAAGGGCTGGACAATCTTTTCTGCGATTTTGAGTGTACTGGCTGGTCTTTCGCTGCTTTTCACGCCGTTTATGGGGGCTGCTTTTCTCTGGATTTTATTGGGTATTTCTCTGGTTGTGCTTGGCGCTATCAAGATTATCCGTTATTTCATTTGGTGATTCTCTTTCAAAAACAAAAAAATTTTCCGCTGAATGTTCAGAGGAAAATTTTTATTTATCGTCGATTTCGGAAAAAATTCTGCATGATGGCTGCGCATTTTTCTTCTAAAATCCCGGATTCAACTTGCACGCGATGGTTGAGACGTTTGTCCTGCAGGACTTGATAAAGGCTCTCCACGGCACCGAATTTCGGATTTGCCGCGCCATAATACACTTCCGGCATTCTGGCTAGTCCGATTGCGCCGGCACACATCAGGCAAGGCTCTATCGTCACAAAAAGTGCGCAGTCTGTCAAGCGCCAATTTCCAGTCGCCGCATTGGCCGCTTCAATGGCGGAAATTTCCGCATGATGAGTGGCACGTTCATCGAGTTCGCGGCGGTTAAATCCTCGGCCGATGATTTTTAATTCGGCTTCTGGAATTCGCTCAAAGAGTCCTGAGGCTGCTTTTTCCCGCGGAATCTGCACAATCACGCAGCCAATCGGCACTTCGTTGTTATCTGCTGCCTTCTGTGCTTCAATTAGGGCCTCTTGCATGAAAAATTCTTTTTCTTCCGCCGTGAATGTCATAGCTGCCATTGCTTGTGGGGCTGCGCAAGCTCGACCTTTATCTCATGGCCTGCCGCGTCTTGCGCTTCTTTCTCTAATTGATTTAAATCACAAAACTGCGGTAGATGGCTTAAAATCAGTGTTTTCACATCTGCTTCTCGCGCAATTTTTCCCGCTTCTTCGCTTGACAAATGGTTGGGCATGTTGTGCTTGTCTTTCAGGAAATAAACATCCGCCAGCAGCACGTCCGCCGCCTTGCTGAACTCCGCCAGCTCAGGGAAATAGCCGGTGTCGCCCGTGTAAAGCAGCACCTGTCCTGTTCTGCGCTCAATAATGCGCATGGCATAGCAGGTCACGGGATGGACTGTTTTCAGGAAAGTTACATCAAATGGCCCGATTTTATTGACTTTATTGACATCATAAGCATGTCCTTCGGAAACCTTATCCATGGTGAGTTTGGCGAATTCAAAGGCATTTTCATCGTGTCCGTAAATTTTCAGAATCATGCCGTCCCAGCCGTCCTGTCCCAGCGGATAAAGCTGGCGATACTGCCGCAGCACGCCGAGATCTGCAATGTGATCCTCGTGATAATGGCTGACCAGCACCGCATCCAGCTGCGTCGGCTGCAGTTCGTGCTCGAGTTCGGTTACTGCCCGGCTGCCGCAGTCTAGAAGCATGTTGAAGCCGGATTCTGACTGCAGCAAATAGGAAGTTGTTCCGGCATCGCGGGTGGGGTAGCCTCCCCAGACGCCTAAAGCTGTTAATTTCATTCTTTCACCTCGTTTTGCTTTTTGTTCTTGGAAGTATTTAAGTTTCTATTTAAATTATAGCAGAAAATTGGGTATGTTGATGGCTTCTGGCCCTTAAAAAAATCCACGATTTCTCGTGAATTTTCAGACTTTTACCAAATCCCGATAATTTTCATCCAGCCGGTACCAATCGTCAGGAAAATGACAATATACATCAGTCCCAAGATAAAACACAATCGCCACCAGTCATTTTGTTTGACGAAACCTGAACCGAAGACGACGGGAGCAGGGCCTGAGGCATAATGCGTCGTTGAGCCGAGCAAATTGCCGAAATAGCCAATCATCAGGGCCGCAAGCATTGGCGGAACGCCGCCGGCCAGGGTCAAGGCGAGTGCCGCTGAATATAGGGCGGTGGTATGCGCTGTCTCTGAAGCAAACATGTAATGAACATAGAAATAAGCAAGCAGGACGATAACCAGAACGGCAAACCAGGGCAGACCGTGGAGCACTTTGCTCACATCTGTTGAGAGCCAGGAAATGAAGCCCAGCTCGTTAAGCTGACCGGCCATCATTACCAGCACGGAGAACCAGAAGAAAGTATTCCAGGCTCCCCCTTCGTTCAAGATGTCTTTCCAGGTCAGCACGCCTGTCAGCAGGAGAATTGCGATGGCAATAAAGCCGACGGTTGTCGCATCCATACCGATAAAACTTCCGGCAACCCAAAGAGCCAGCGATAGAAGGAAAGTGCCCATCATAATTTTTTCAGCTGCTGAAATCGGCCCTTGAGCTGCCAGCTCTTTCTGCGCCCAGTCTTTTGCACCTGGCGTCTCTTTGATTTGCGGCGGATAAATTTTGTAAAGAACCAATGGTGCCAGGATTAAGGCAATCACTCCGGGAACAAGTGCTCCCAGAAACCAGATGAACCATGACATGTGAATGCCGGCTTTCAGTGCGAGTGCATAAGCAATCGGGTTACCAGCTTCGGCTGTCAGAAACATGGCTGAGGTGACGACATTTGCCTGATATTGTGTGAAAGCCAGGAAAGAGCCGACTTTAGCTTCGGTATGATCTTCCGGATCTGAACCGAGTGCGTGAGAAATTGATCTTACAATCGGGTGGACAATTCCCCCGCCGCGCGCAGTATTACTTGGTGTTGCCGGCGCCAGAATCAGGTCTACGCCGACAATTGAATAGGCTAGTCCCAGCGTTTTTCTGCCGAATGTTCGAACAAATATCAAGGCAACGCGCCGGCCTAGTCCTGTTTTGATGAAGCCTCGCGAGAGGAAGAATGCCAGTGCAATGAGCCAGATGCTCGAATTTCCGAAGCCTGTGATTGCTTTAGCCATCGGCACTGTTCCTGTCAGCACTGTAAGTGTAAATCCAACCAGTGCAATTGCGCCAATCGGCAGTGGTTTGGTGATGAGGGCAACGATGGTGGCAACAAAAATTGCAAACATGTGCCAGGCTGCCATTGACACGCCTGCTGGTTTAACGGGAGATAGGAGCCAGATAATCAGCCCGATGACAATTGGTATGATGAATTTTTTGTAGTTTATTTTTTCAAGGGTACTCATTTTTTCTCCTTTAAATAGCGTTCGACTCAGTTTTTTGAGTAAGCGCTTTCTTGCTCTGTGCAAATAATGACACTAATTTCATAATGTGAAAAATTTCTTTTATTCTTTCGCTGAACGTTCCAGATTCGTCATGGCCGAAAAGTCCATCCACTCGTCATATTCAGCGGCACTGATTCGTCCATCGGCAAGTGCCGCCGCCCGTAAACTTGTGCCTTCGCGGTCAGCTTTCTGCGCAATTTCAGCAGCCGCATGGTAACCAATATGGGGAGAGAGCGCAGTCACTGTCATCAGCGAATTCTCGAGCAATTCTTCCATACGTGCCGCATTGATTTCAAGGCCTGCCACGAGCTTGTCCGCAAAGCCCGTCATTGTTCCGGCAAGCAAATTCGCCGACTCCAGGAAACTGGCAATCAGAACAGGTTTATAGACATTCATCTCGAAATTTCCCTGGCTGGCCGCAAGTCCAATCGTCACATCATTGCCGAGCACACGAACCGCCGCCATGGTCAGAGCCTCAGCCTGCGTCGGATTGACTTTCCCCGGCATAATCGAGCTTCCCGGCTCATTGGCAGGAATTTTGAGCTCACCGTAGGCAGCCCGAGGTCCAGAAGCCAGAAATCGGAGATCATTGGCAATTTTGATGAGATCAGCCGCCAAAGTTTTGATGGCGCTGTGGACGATAACCAAGGCAGAATGATGCGCCAGACCATAGAATTTATTTGATTCAGCTGTAAATGGCGCATCGTAGAGCTCCGACATCTGCGCCGCAATTTTTCCGCCCAGCTCCGGGTTCGCATTTAAGCCTGTACCGACAGCCGTACCGCCGATTGCCAGCTCATAGAGCGTGGGCTTGAGCGTCTGCAGATAAGCCAAATCATGCTTCAAAGCAGACAAGTAGCCGGAAATTTCCTGTCCAAAAGTCAAAGGCGTGGCATCCTGCAGATGGGTGCGTCCAACTTTCACAACGCTCCAGAATTCGTCCTGCTTGATACGCAATTGCACAATCAGATTCTGCAGCGCTTTTTCCAGTGCCGTGACGGCTTCGACGGCCACCAGGTGCATGGCTGTCGGAAAAATATCATTGGAGCTCTGAGCGCGGTTGACATCATCATTAGGCGAAATTTCAAGGCCGGGACGGCTGGCAAGATGCGCTACCACTTCGTTGACATTCATATTGGTCTGTGTGCCGGAGCCTGTCTGATAAACAGACAAGGGGAAATCTTTGCCTAAGTCGTCATCCGATTGTGCTAGTAAAGTTGTGATAGTCTGCACAATGGCTTCTGCTTTTTCAGCTTCAATTTGGCCAAGTTCCTGATTAGACAGGGCGGCGGCTTTTTTCAAATTGAGCAGGGCACGGATAATCGGCAGAGGCATTTTCTCACCCGTCGGGAAATTTTCCAGACTACGCTGCGTCTGCGCCGACCAATGCGCATTCACCGGCACTTTAACCTCTCCCAGAGTATCTTCTTCGATGCGATAATGTTCACTCATTCGTATTTTGCCTCCCAGATTTCATTTTCCACAGCTGCTTTGACATCTGTTATCACCCGCGCTGCGACACCGTCGTCAATTGCTGCTTGTACCACGGCCTCAGCCACGAGTCGTGAGGCTTCGCGGACATATTGAAGCGGCGGCAGAATCGGTGCGCCTGCCTGACTCAAATCCTGCAGCGCTGAAATCGCGCCTGCGGCTTTTGACAGCATGTTTTTCGTGACCGTACTTGCCTTCGCCGTCACAATTCCTAAGCCCAGTCCAGGATAGAGCAGAGCATTATTAGCCTGTCCAATGATGTATTCAACGCCGTCAAATTCGACAGGGGCTGAAGGGCTTCCCGTCACTACCAAAGCTCGGCCGTTTGTCCATTGAATGAGATTTTCAGCTGTAGCTTCACAGAGCTTCGTCGGATTGGAAATCGGCAGGATTGCTGGACGGTCATTGATTTCTGCCATTTTGCGCACGGCTGCTTCGGTGAAGGCACCTGGCTGTCCAGAGCAGCCAATCAGTACCGTCGGCTGAACCGCCTCAATGATTTGAGTCAAATCTGTCAGATTTTTCAAATTCTCTTCATCTGAACGGGCATAACGTTGTTGCCCTTCAGTTAAGTCCGCCATATCCGCCGTTACCAGTCCATATCGGTCCACCACATAAATCCGCGCATAAGCCTCCTCATCAGAAAGCCCGGTCAGCCGCATTTCCTGCCGAATCTGGTCAGAAATCCCAATACCGGCCGTCCCGCCGCCGAAAATCAGATAACGGTGCTCTGTAATCGGCTTTTTCGTGACCTCAGCTACCGCATAAACAGCCGCCGCCATCATAATTCCTGTTCCCTGAATGTCATCATTAAAAGTCGTAATCTTATCCTGATACTGCGCCAGAATCGCCGCCGCATTGCCCCGGCCGAAATCCTCCCAGTGGAAAAGTACACCAGGAAACAGTTTTTTAGCCGCTGCAACAAACTGTTCAATATATGCCAGATAATCACTGCCCGTTTTACGCGCACATTTTTTCCCGACATAATGCGGGTCTGCCAGCAATTCCGGATTTTCCGTGCCGTTGTCAATCACCACAGGCAGCACCCGCCGCGGATTGAGCCCGGCCGCCACCGTATAAACTGCCAGTTTCCCGACCGAAATCATCACGCCGCCAACGCCCCAGTCGCCGATTCCCAGCACACCCTCGCCGTCCGTAATGACCATGACGTCCACCTGCTCCAAATCACTGGCAGCCGCACGCATTGCCGCTTCAAGCATTTCAGGATAATCCGTATCCAAATAAAGCGCCCCGTGACCCTGAACAAAATCCCGTGAAAAATTCGTCACAGCATCCGCAATCGTCGGCGTATAAATCACTGGCAGCAGCTCCTCCACATGTGCGGCCACAGTTGCATAATAAAGCACGCGATTACTGTCATAAATCGTCATCAGATATTGATTTTTGGCATAATTATCAGAAATCTGGGTTAATTTTTTATAAACTGCAGATGTCTGCGTTTCCAAGGTCTCTACCGCGGCTGGAATCAGCCCCTGCAGCCCATATTTTTCGCGTTCCTTGTCAGTAAAAGCTTGCCCCTTGTTCAAAAAAGCTTTCGTCAGCACATTCTTCCCGTAAAAATCCGTCATTTTCAGTTTTCCTTCCTTTTGTTAAGTTGCGTGATTGCGTTCAAGCAAACGCTTCGCTTGCTCGATTGTGTATCCGTTTTCACCATTATTATAACGGCTCTATCGGCAAATGTAAAATACTATTTTTTAATCGAATTATAGATAAAAACTATAACTAAAGCCCAGCATTTGCCCGAATCAGATTTTCCTTCACTCTTTTTTCAAATTCCGAAAGCTCCCTGTCCTTTTTAAAAACCAGATAAACATAAAAATAAACCGGAACCTTTAGCGGAATCGCCCGAATATCCTTTCGCGAACCCAGTGAACTCGTAATCAGAAAGCCGATTCCGGTCCCGTTTGAAATCAAAGATTTAGCGGTCTGAATTTCATTGGCAATCACGAAATTTTTTACTTCATCTTTCATGCCGTGTTCCAGACACAGCTCCTTCAAAATCTTATACTGAACAAAGTCATTTCCCAGCGAAACAAACTGCTCGCCTGCAAGCTCGGAAAAATCAATACTTTTGCGCTTGGCCAAAGGATGCTCCAGACTCATGCAGATTGAATAACTGTCCCGCATGATAAAATAAGTCTCCAGATGACTATTCTTTATTGGCGACTCAGTCCCGATAAAACACATTTCCAGCTTGTCCTTTTTAAGAAGCTTCTTCATATTTTCAGAACCCGTTTCAATCAGCTCAAGACCGCCAATTACACTCTTATCTAAACGTTTCATGATTTTTGGGAAAAGGTAAGCCCCAATAATTGGCGGTACACCGAGCCGTACCTTTTTCTCCTCTTCGTCCTTAACCTCCATGTAAATAATGTCAATCTCCCGCAGAATTTTCTTGGCGTGCGCAAAAACAAGCTCACCCTCTGCAGTCAGCACCATCGCCTTAGCGCCGCGCTTGCGGATTAACAGACGCTTCCCCAGCTCATCCTCCAGCCGATTGATTGAAACCGTCAAAGAAGGCTGAGAAATAAAAAGCCGCTGTGAGGCCTTGGTAAAGCTCTTTTCCTCAGCAACCGCTACAAAATATTTTAAGTCACTTAAATGCATATCATCCCCCTTGTATGCGATTACACCATTATAGCAGAATAAACAGAACCGACTTATATTAATTTTTAATCTACTTATCGTTTAAACAAATCAATCTCCCGCTCAACAAATCATAGCTTGCGAACAAGTTATTTTAGACAAAAAATGATGCCGGCAAAATACCAGCATCATTTAGCATAAAACAAAATCAAATTATTTAAGCAGATCTTCCCAGTTCAAATCAGCAAATTGATCAGCCAAAGTGATTGTCTCAGCCGGCTCATTAAATTGTGCTGTATTCTGATGCTGGTTATCGCGCTTACCACGCGGCTTGCGCTCACGTCTCTCACCTTCTCCGTGAGACTTGTGCTCAGCATGAGCAGGTGCTTCCTCAAGCGCCTTGATTGAGAGTGAAATACGCTCTTCTTCAGGCTTGATGTCAAGGACTTTAACCTTAACAGCCTGACCTGGCTTAAGTACATCTTTCGGATTCTCAACACGCTCCCATGAAATCTGTGACACATGTACAAGTCCTTCAACACCAGGGAAGATTTCAACGAACGCGCCGAAGTCAGTCAAACGCTTCACAGTGCCGTCAACCACATCACCCTTGGCAAGCTTCGCTTCAATACCGTCCCATGGCCCAGGCTGTGTTGCCTTGAGTGACAATGAGATACGGCCGGATTCAGCATCCAGGCTCAAAATCTTAACATTTACCACGTCACCGACTGAAACAACATCAGACGGCTTTCTGATACGGCCGTGCGTCAGCTCAGTAATATGAACCAGTCCATCCACGCCGCCAAGATCAATAAATGCGCCGAAGTTTGTTGTGCGGGCAACTTTACCCTCAAGAATATCACCGACATTAAGTGCAGCAAAAACCTCTTTGCGGGCCTCAAAGTTTTCAGTCTCAATCACAACACGGCGATCCAGAATGAAACGCTGCTCAGCCGGATTGATTTCAATGATCTTCGCTTCAATTTCCTGGCCTTCAAAACGCTTTGTATCGCGCACAAAGTAAGTGTCAATCAGTGAAGCCGGAATAAATCCGCGTACACCCTTATATTCAACAGAAAGACCGCCTTTAACAGCTTTCAGAACTTTTACTGTTACAATCTCGCCTTCAGAGCCTTCGATTTCAGTCCAGGCCTTACGTGCAGCCAGACGCTTCAGAGAAAGCAGATAAACATTTGCCCCCTCAGACTCTTTACCAACGATTTGCTTAATGACCATCAAGTCCAGAACGTCACCAACCTTAACGAATGAGTTAATGTCAGCATCTTTCTCGTTAGTGATTTCACGAAGTGTCAGGATACCCTCAACGCCTGTACCAACGATAGACACAGTCGCTTGATCATTATCGACAGTCAGGATCTCTCCTTTCACGACATCCTTCACTTTAACGTCCTCGACGCTATTTAGCATTTGCTCAAATTCATTCATTAATGAAATTCCTCCTACTTCCCCGCGGGAAGCTATATTTAATTTATTTGACGGCCAAAACCGTACTTGTTCATTTTGCCACAATCTGCTGGATTTGTCAAGGTTAAAGCATTAAAATCAGTTTTTTATGAGAACTAATTAAGCTTTGTAAAAATATCAACGCTTTGTTCAATTTCTAAAACACTGAAAAACAGTCTGCAGACATTCATCCGCTCATAGCAATATTCTTTGAGTGAACAATCGATTTTTTATCCTCTTATAGTTTTAGACATTTTGTCCTGCAAAATATGCTTCACAATTTCACCTAAAAAACAGACCCGAAGGTCTGTCTTTTTAATCAGAATTAGATGTTAGAAGTATGCATCACTTCGTCATCGTCAGTTGACAAGACTTCGTGGAAGACACGCTCTGTCAATTCCTGCTTCTGCTCTGCAGTCAGATACTTAGTATTGACGCAGTAGCCGGAGATACGTACGATAACGTCTTCGCCGCGCATAATCTTGTCGTAGACATCTTTAAGGTCCATGACATTCAAGTTGATATGCTGGCCGGCAAAGTCAGTTCCGCCAATCAAAGCACCTGGTGTGAAGTAGCCGTCAAGAATGTTGACCAAGTTCGTCACTTGCTCTTTTTCTGTCTTGCCGAGTGCACGTGGTGCAACCTGAGTTGTCAGTGAGATACCGTCATTTGCATCTTTAAATTCAAGTTTTGCTAATGAACGGAGATTCTGCAGCCAGCCGCCTTTTGCCTTGTTTGAAGGGTTAGCGCCTGGTGAGAAGAATTCAAGCTTGCTCTTGTTCACAGTGCCGTCTTCATTGAGGTAGACACCTTTATGAACAGGTGAGTTACCCGTCTGCTTAGAATAAGCCACGTTTGAAGTGATGGTCAGCAGAGAAACAGTTGCTTCTGCATTCTTGTAAAGTTTATGTGAAGCCAGTTTTTCATGGTACATCTTCATCACAAGCTTCGCAATATCATCAGCACGGTCATCATCTTCACCATAACGAGGGAAGTCGCCTTCTACTTCGTAATCGTAGATGTAGCCGTTCTCGTCGCGGAGTGTCTTAACTTTCGCATATTTAATGGCTGAAAGTGAGTCGACAGTGTTGGCGAAACCGCAGATACCAAAGCCCATGTTAGCACGAACCTTAGTCGGCAGGAAGGCCATCTGAACTGCTTCGTAGTTGTACTTGTCAGTCATGTAGTGAATGATGTTCATGGCATCTACATAAGTCGAAGTCAGCCAGTTAAGTGATTTATCGAAGTTTGCCATGACAGTGTCATAGTCAAGAACTTCTTCTGTCACTGGCTCGATGTCAAAGACTTTGTAATCTTTATGAACATCGTCATATCCGCCGTTAAGACCTGTCAGCATTGCTTTCAGAACGTTGACACGCGCGCCGAAGTATTGAAGATTGTGACGTCCTTCTTCATTTTCAGGGTCCAATGGAGACACACAGCAAGAGATACATGACATTTCGCCGTAGCCGTCTTTGGCCATTGTATCAACTCCTTCGTATTGAATCGAGCTGTGCTTGTAGCTCATGTGCATGCAGTAGTACTTGAAGCTGTATGGCAGCTTAGATGACCAGAGCACCGTCAAGTTTGGCTCTGGCGCATTGCCGATGGTGTCAAGCGTGTTCAGGAAACGGAAGTCCATCTTTGTGACACGGTGACGACCGTCATTGCCCATACCAGCCATAGAAGTTGTGATAAATGTTGGGTCGCCTGAGTAAAGCTCATCGTAGGCCTGTGCACGTGCAAACTTGACTGTGCGGAGCTTCAGAACGAAATCATCTACGAATTCCTGGATTTCCTGCTCGGTGAATGTGCCGCGCGCCAAGTCACGTTCTGCGTAAATGTCAAGAACGATAGGCACACGTCCCATTGAAGTTGCAGCACCATTAAGAACACGGCAGACTGCCATGTAGGCAATGTTAACCCATTGAATGGCTTCTTGTACGTTCATAGCTGGACGTGAAACATCAAGGCCGTACAAATTACCGAAGTTGATGACCTGCTGCAGTGCTTCGTACTGCATGTTGATTTCTTCCTTAAGACGAATGTTCTCATCGTTGATTTCAGTGATGGCATCCCACTCGCGGGCTTTTTCCTTCATCAGGTAATCTGCACCGTACAATGGAAGACGGGCATAAACACCGATGATACGGCCGCGTGAATAAGCATCCGGCAGACCTGTGACAGTGTGAGCATGACGTGCTTTACGGACATTTGAAGTGTAGGCACGGAAGATACCGTCATTTACAGAAGTCATGCTGGTTGAAAGAATCTCGTGCAAATGAGGATCAACACTCAGACCATGCTCTGTCAGAACTTTTTCTGCAACGCGCAGTCCGCCTTTAGGCATAAAGTTCAAACGGAAAAGCTCTTTGTTCTGCATGCCGTAGATAACTTCAAGGTCCTTATCGTTAGGATCTACATAACCTGCAGGAATCTTATCGATTGAAGTGACGACATCTGTATCAAACGGAAATCCAACTTCTTCGTAGTGAGCTTTTGTATCCTCAATGATTTTTTTAACCTTAAGAGTACGCTCAGTAACGCCTGCTAAAAAGCTCTCATCACCATCATATGGTGTGTAATTGTCTTGGACAAAACGAGAAACACTGGCTTTATCCTGCCAATCAGTTCCTTTGAAGCCTTCCCAAGCTTGGTCAAAAATGTCTTTAGTCACTTTGACTTTCATCTAATCTTTCTCCTCCGAGCCTCTAATTTGGCTCTATTTTTTTACACTTCTATTTTAGCACTTAAGCCTTTACTTGTAAAGAACTAGTGTCTGAAGTTTTCAATCATTTTTCCGACTTTTGTAAGGTTTTCAGGAATTCTGAAAATGTTTGAATTGGCTTCCAAATATTTTCAGAAAATCCGTTTACAAACTGTCCATAATTCTTCATGGGCAAACAAAAATCACAATTTTTACTCTGTCAACTCAATAATTTCATTGATTTTCTGTAAGTCGATTTCGTTTTTCAGGAAATTTTCATCATAAATTGAAAAATCCTGCTCAATTCTATCAATTTTTCCTAATTCAACTTCGGCATTTTCCATGTCAAAATCATAGACATGTCCGCCGACGGTTTTATCGTCCGAGATGAAATGCAGATGGAAGCCTGCCAGAGCTGCGCCCTGAAAGAGTGAGGGAGCCCAGAAGCCCACGATTGTACCGGTCAAGTCAGAAAGCTCATACTCTGCCTGATGCGCCGAAACGACGTCAAAGCCTACACCAGAGGGAGTTTTCGTTGCCATTCTGATTTTCATTCTGGGAAAGTCGCCGTGGATTTTGACGGAATGAAAGAGATTTCTGCTTATCAGCCGGTTTTCTATCTGTTTTTCCGTTTCTGCCAGGCCAAAATTGCCCATAAGACCAAATTTAACATCTGCCTTCTGCTGCGTCACTGCAAGGTAGGGTGAGGTCTGAGCTGAATCAACAATGCGGACGCTGTTGTCGCCTCTGGCCTGATAAACTTGGCCGTCAAGCACAATCATTTCGCCGTCAACCTGGTCAAAGCTGCCGAGGCCGAAGTCGCCGTGCTGCGTGATATCTGAAACGCTGATTTGTCCGTCGTAGAATCCGGACATAAGCGATGCAAGTGTGTTGAATTGGTATAAAGCTGCCATAGCTTCCTTTCAATTTATAGTTTATAATACGATTCTTAAATTATTAATAAAATTCATCAGGCAATAGAGTCTCGCCTAACTTGATATTGTCCTTGTAATCAACTGGTATGTCAATCAAAACCGGACCGGTCGTCTCTGGAATTTCTGACAGGACCTGTTTGAGCTCGTCCTTGCTGTGTACGCGATAGGCTTTGGCGCCCATTGACTCTGCGTATCTGACATAGTCCACTTTGCCGAAATCAACACCGGCGCTGCGCCCGTATTTCATTTCTTCCTGGAATTTGACCATGTCGTAGTGGCCGTCATTCCAAATCAGCTGTACAATCGGGAGGTTCAGGCGAACGGCTGTTTCCAGCTCTTGACCGGTGAATAGGAAGCCGCCGTCTCCGGAGTTTGAATAGACTTTCTTTCCTTGGCGCACTAATGCGGCCGAGATTGCCCACGGCAGAGCAACACCGAGTGTCTGCATGCCATTTGAAAAGAGCAGGTGACGGGGTTCGTAGCTCCTGAAATAGCGTGCCATCCAGATGTAGAGCGAGCCGACATCCACGGTGACGGTTTCGTCATCCTTGACGCTTTCCTGGAGTGTCTGGACGATTTCGAGGGGGTGCAGGCGTCCTTCTGCTGGTTTGAGCGCTTCGGCAGAGAAGCAGGAGATTTCATGCAGTTCGTTCAAATACTCGTTTGAGCCCTCTGAAAGCTGGTAGCCGCGGACTGCCGGAAGCAGATTTTCCAGCGTGGCTGCAATATTGCCTAGGAGTTCTCTCTCCGGCTGGAAGTAGCTGTCAATTTCAGCCAGTGCGTCGTCAATGGCAATGATACGGCTGTCAATTTCCGCGTTCCAGTTTCGGGCTTCGTATTCAATCGGGTCGTAGCCTACTGTAATGACGAGGTCGGCGCGTTTCAGCAGCATGTCGCCCGGCTGATTGCGGAAGAGTCCGACACGGCCGAAGAAGGTGGATTCCAGCTCGCGTGAAATCACACCTGCGCCCTGGAATGTTTCAACGACTGGAATCTGGACAACAGAGAGTAAATTGCGCAGTGCTTCGGCCACTTTTTCGTCTGAAGCGCCCGCACCCACAAGAATCACGGGCAAAATACTGGTACGAATGGCCTGTGCCAGATAAATAATGTCATCTACAGAGGCGTCGCCGAGTTTTGGCGCCGACATAGGTTTTATTGTCTTGGTGTCGCCGATTTCTGCGTCTGTCACGTCTTGAGGAATCGAGATGAAGCTGGCGCCGCCTTTACCTGCCTTGGCAATCCGGTAGGCGTTCGCAATTGTTTCGGGCAGGACGCTGGCGTCTTCAACTTCGGCAGAAAACTTTGTGACGGGCTTCATGAGTCCTACGTTGTCCATGGACTGATGGGCGCGTTTCAGCTGGTCTGAGCGTTTGACCTGACCACCAAGTGCCAGAACCGGGTCGCCTTCGGCTGTGGCTGTCAAAAGGCCTGTGGCCAGGTTTGAGACGCCTGGGCCTGAGGTTGCAATGACAACACCCGGTTTGCCTGTGATGCGGCCGATTCCCTGTGCCATGAAGCTGGCGCCTTGTTCGTGCCGCGTGACGATGAGTTTGGGACCTCGGTCATTCAGCACGTCAAAAACGCGGTCGATTTTTGCGCCGGGGATACCGAAAATATAGTCAACGTCGTGGTTAATCAGACTGTCAACAATGAGGTCTGCACCAAATTTTTGGGTCATATTTGCTTTTGTCTCCTGTAATAGCATTCGTATAAAAGTTTGTCTCTTAGACAAATTTTAGCAAACTTTCAGAAAATTGCCGAATGAACAGCTTGTGAATTTCAAAACAAGTTGAACATATCAATGTTAAGCGATGAGACGCTGGCATTTCGGACAAATATGTGTCCCGCGTCCAGCGACTTTCAGCTTGATGATTTCAGTGCCGCAGCGCGGACAGGGCTGCCCTTCGCGACGGAAAACATTGGCAAACAGTTCCAGATAATTGCCGCGGCTGCCGTCAGCTCTCACAAAGTTTTTCATGGTGGAGCCGCCGGATTCGATGGAGCGGGTCATGGATTTTTTGACTTCGCGCAAAAGCTTTCGCAACTCCCTGTCTGTCAGATTTTTGACATGTGCTGCCGGGTGAATTTTGGCGCCCCAGAGCCCTTCATCCGCATAAATATTGCCGATTCCTGCCACAACTTTCTGGTCCAGAATGACAGCTTTTACTGGTGCATTCGGGTGCCGGCGTACACGTCTCAAGAACTCCTTATATGTGCTTTCCGAAATTTTCTCAGGAATCTTTTCCTGTGTGAAGTCAACGATTTCTGGACCCAATTCTGCCAGGAACTTCTGCTCCATAACTTTGGCGGTCGGCAGAAGTTTAATCCAGCCGAACTTTCGCTGGTCGTTGAAAAAAAGCTGCGCTTTGTCAGCCATTTGAAAAATCACACGCGTTGATTTGTCCGGCAAATTGACCAGCCAGGAGCCAGTTGGATGTCCCGCGGCAAAATTCCTGTCATCTGTTAATTCTGAATCAGCTTCTCGATAAATCAGCTGCCCGGTCATTTTCAGATGGAAAAGCAGTGTGTAATCTGTGTCTAAATCAAGCATAAGGACTTTCGCCCGCCTGCGGACAGCTGTGATTGCTGCTTGCAGCCAGACTCTGTCTTCATCCTCAATCTGGAAGCTTTTTGCTTCTAGAACAGTGATTTTATGGATTTTCCGGCCGATTAAACGTCGGGACAGGCCGCGGCGGATTGTTTCTACTTCTGGTAATTCCGGCATAATATTATCATCTCCAACTTTAAAAAAATCTGACTCTAATAGTCAGATTAGGTCAGATTTATTTTATCACAAAATTCACAAGTTTATTTGGTACGACAATTGTTTTGACGATGTTACCGTCAGGTTTTACCGCAGCGGCAGCAGCTTCGGCCAGCTCCTCGCGCGAGGCGTCTTTTACAACTGTCAGTCTCTTTTTCAGTTTGCCGTTAACTTGAACAACGATTTCTACTTCGTCTTCGACCAATTTTGCCGGGTCATATTCCGGCCAGGCAACGTATGAGATTCCGCCTGTTTCACCTAGAAATTCCCACAGTTCCTCAGCCAAATGCGGGGCAAAGGGCGCAAGCAATTGAACGAAACCTTTGGCATAGGCGCGCGGCAAGCTGCCGGCCTTATTGGCCGCATTGACAAATATCATCAGCTGTGAAATCGCCGTGTTAAAGAGCATTGTTTCAATACGCTCTGTCACGTTTTTGACAGTTTCATTATAAACCTTGTCCAGCTCAGGCACGGCTTCATCTGTCAAATTTGCCCGTGTAATCAGGCGATAGACCCGGTCGAGGAATTTGCGCGCACCTTCCAGACCGTCCTCAGACCATGGAATGCTTGCGTCCAGCGGTCCCATGAACATTTCGTAGATACGGAGCGCATCGGCACCGTAGTGCTCGACGACATCATCCGGATTGACCACATTTTTCAGTGATTTTGACATTTTAGCAGGCGCCTGCTCGAGCGGCTCACCTGTTTCAATGCTGTAGAAGCCGCCGTCGCGCTTCTCGACTTTATCAGTGGCCACGAGTGCCCCGCGGGCATCCCGGTAGCTCGTTCCCAGAATCATGCCCTGGTTAAAGAGCTTCTGGAAAGGTTCTTTCGTCGGTACAATACCTAGGTCATAGAGGAATTTGTGCCAGAAACGGGCGTAAAGCAGGTGCAGCACGGCATGTTCTGCACCGCCGACGTAGATGTCAACGGGCAGCCAGGCTTTCAGCAGCTCAGAATCAGCTAGCGCCTTGTCATTATGCGGGTCTATGTAGCGCAGATAGTACCAGCTTGAGCCGGCCCACTGCGGCATGGTATTGGTCTCACGGCGGCCTTTGACGCCGTCAGCTCGTGTCACTGTCAGCCAGTCTGTCAGATTGGCCAGCGGAGATTCGCCGGTGCCTGAAGGCTTGATGTCGTCCATCTCAGGCAGAACCAGCGGTAAATCCGCCTCCGGAACAGCGCTTGTGCTGCCGTCTTCCCAGTGAATAATCGGAATCGGCTCGCCCCAGTAGCGCTGGCGGCTGAAGAGCCAGTCACGCAGCTTGTAGGTAATCTTTTTCTGTCCGACTTGTTTTTCTTCCAGCCAGGACAGGACTTTCGCAATGGCATTGGCCTTGTCCAATCCGTTGAGGAAGCCGGAGTTAATATGGACGCCGTCGCCTGTGTAGGCTTCTTCTGCCACGTTTCCGCCTTCAAGTACGGGTACAATGTCAATGCCGAATTTTTCAGCAAATTCCCAGTCACGCGTGTCATGGGCCGGTACGGCCATGATTGCCCCGTGACCGTAGCTGGCCAGGACATAATCTGCAATCCAGACTGGTACTTCTTCGCCGTTGACTGGATTGACTGCGTAGGCACCTGTCCAGACGCCTGTTTTCTCTTTGGCTAAATCTGTGCGCGCCATGTCTGATTTCAATGAGGCTGTGTGCTTGTATTCTGACACTGCCGCTGCTTGTTCTGCTGTTGTAATCGCATCGACCAGCGGATGCTCCGGCGCTAGAACACAGTAAGTTGCGCCGAACAGCGTATCAGGGCGTGTGGTAAAGACGGTGAATTCTTTATCAGAATTAGCCACTTTGAAAGTGACATCTGCCCCGACTGATTTGCCAATCCAGTTGCGCTGTTGTTCCTTGATAGACTCAGGCCAGTCAAGGTCGTCCAAGTCGTTTAGCAGGCGCTCGGCATAGGCTGTGATTTTCAAAATCCACTGGCGCATGGGTTTGCGAACGACGGGATAGCCGCCGCGCTCGGAGGTCCCGTCCGGCAGGACTTCTTCATTGGCAATGGTGGTTCCGAGCTCTTCGACCCAGTTGACGGGCACTTCGGACTCGTAGGCGAGCCCCTTTTCGTAGAGCTTGGTGAAAATCCACTGTGTCCACTTGTAATAGCTCGGGTCGGTCGTGTTGACTTCGCGGTCCCAGTCGTAGCTGAAGCCGAGTGAATTAATCTGGCGCTTGAAATTGGCGACGTTTTCAGCGGTAAAATCGGCCGGCCTGTGACCGGTGCTCATGGCATACTGCTCGGCAGGCAGACCAAAAGCGTCCCAGCCCATCGGGTGGAGAACGTTGTAGCCGCTGGCGCGCTTGTAGCGGCTCAGGATGTCAGTGGCTGTGTAGCCTTCCGGGTGTCCGACATGGAGCCCCGCGCCTGACGGGTAGGGGAACATGTCCAGCGCGTAGTAGTTCGGCTTGTCAGGCTCATTGGTGGTGCGGAAAGTCTGGTTTTCTGCCCAGAACTTCTGCCATTTTTTCTCAATTTGATTGTGGTTAAATTCCATTTTTGACTGTCTTTCGTAAAAAAGCGACAAAAGTCGCTTGCTTTATTTATGTTAGGAAAATGCCTGTTAATCGTATCAGTGCTTCGCAAATTCAGGGATATAAGATTCAAAGAGCGGGGATAATGGACGATTTTCGTCTGTCCGGATAATCGCTTCTGCCAATAGGTTGGCAATCGAAATTTGAGTAATTTTCGGCGAGAATCGGTCAGCCGGCTGCTGAATCGTATCAAGTATCACTAATTCTTTAATCGCTGAATCATTGATTCGCTGAATGGCAGGTCCTGAGAGAACCGCATGCGTACAAGAGGCGTAAACTTCTGTGGCGCCTAATTCGCGCAGGGCATTGGCCGCCAGGCAGATTGTACCAGCTGTATCAATCAGGTCGTCAATGAGCACGCATTTCTTGCCTTTGACGTCGCCGATAATATTCATGATTTCAGCTACATTAGCGCGCGGACGTCGTTTGTCAATGATGGCAATCTTTGTGCCTAAGAAATTCGCCAGCTTGCGGGCACGCATCACACCGCCGTGGTCTGGTGAAACAACGACGACTTCCTCGCCGAACAAGCCTTGACGCTCAAAGTAATCGGCAATCAGCGGTGCACCCATCAAGTGGTCAACCGGCATGTCAAAGAATCCCTGAATCTGCGCGGCATGCAGGTCAACAGTCAAAATATGGTCAACCCCAGCCACTGAAATCATATTGGCCACAAGTTTTGAAGTAATCGGCTCACGTGCTCTGGCCTTGCGGTCCTGGCGGGCATAGCCGTAATAAGGCAACACCAGATTGATTGTCCGGGCCGAGGCGCGGCGCAAAGCGTCAACCATAATCAGCAGCTCCATGAGGTGGTCATTGACCGGGTTGCTCGTTGATTGAATCAAGTAAATGTTCTTACCGCGGACTGATTCTTCAATGTTAATCTGAATTTCACCGTCTGCATAGGTTCTGGTCGTGACTTTTCCAAGATGCAGACCGACTTCTTTGGCCACATGCTCGGCTAATTCCCGGTTGGAACTCAATGAAAACAGCATTAGATTTGAATAGGACATTTTGCCTCAACTTTCCTTAAATAAATTTACCATGATTTCCGTGTTTTTTCAAGTCAGACTTTTCAGAAAAAACTTTACAGCAAATGATGGATTAAATCAGGCCTTTGAAAAGCCCGCGGACAAAGAATTCTTCGTCAAATTCGGCCAGGTCGTCAATTTTTTCGCCTAAACCGACCAGTTTAATCGGAATTTTCAGCGTCTGAATGATTGACAGGACAATTCCGCCCTTTGCAGAGCCGTCTAGTTTGGTTAAAATAATGCCGGTGACGGGAGTGACTTTAGAAAATTCTTTCGCTTGAGAAACGGCATTTTGACCCGTTGAGGCATCCAGCACCAACAATGTCTCATGCGGCGCTGATGGAAGCTCCCGTTGGATAATCCTGCGGATTTTGGCCAGCTCGGCCATCAGATTGTCCTTGTTCTGCAGGCGCCCTGCTGTGTCAATCATCAAGATGTCAAAGTTCTCGTTTTTCGTGCGCTGCATGGCATCAAAGACAACGGAGGCCGGGTCACCGCCCTCGCGACCAGTGACGACCGGCAGTTCTGAGCGTTTGGCCCATTCGACGAGCTGGTCGGTTGCTCCGGCGCGGAAAGTGTCGCCGGCTGCCAGCAGAACTTTCTTGCCTTCTCGTTTGAAGCGGGCTGCCAGTTTGCCGATTGACGTCGTCTTGCCGGCGCCGTTTACACCGACGAAAATCATGACGGTCGGGCCGGTTGCCTGAATATTCAGTGCTTTTGACAAGTTTTCTTCGTCCAGATTGTCGACCAGTTTCTCGATGATAAGCTGGCGGAGCTGCTCCTGACTCTTGGCATTCTGCAGTTTGGCTTCCTGGCGAAGTTCTTCTGATATTTTCAGCGCTAAATCAGCACCGACGTCTGACAGAATCAAGGTTTCTTCTAAATCTTCAAAAAATTCTTCGTCAACGGAGCGGAAATTTGCCAGGAAGCTGTTGAAGCGCTCACCAAAGGACTTGTTGGTTTTCTCCAGTGTTTTTTCATATTTTTGTTCAACGTTTTCAGCGGGAGCACCCGTTGTGTCCAGTGCTGATGGCGTGTCTGGCGCCGTTTCCGTTTGGCCGGGCGTCTCGGTTACGGGCGACGCAGCCTCATCTTCGGCCTTTTTCCCGAATAATCTATCAAAAAGTCCCATTTTTACCTCAAAACATTCTTTGTCTTAATTATAGCAAAACCTGCCAAAATTGGCAGGTACCAGGGATTTTATTTTTTGAAAAGTTTTGCGAACCAATCCGTAATCGGTTCTGTGCGATTCTTGTAATAATCGGTTTCGCGAACTTCCAGGACGATGAAATAGACCGCCAAGGCAAGCATGGCAATGCCAAAGAGGAAACCAAATACCGGAATGAAACTGAAAATGTATAAGGCCGCATAAAAGACAATTAGTGCCACAATGTTCATCGTGCCAAGGCCGGTGTCGCGCAGACGGCGGAAGAAAATTGCCAGGCTCGGAATTAAAACCGCCAAGCCGAAGAGTATTATTGGAATAAGGGTTAGCAGGCTTCCGACAATCACACCCGAAATTGAGCTGTCATCTAAGTAACCATAGTGTCCGCCCAATCCTCCCACCATGGCGAAAAGACTGGCGAAAATTATAATTAGTCCGGGGACGAAGATAATGATGGAAATAACGCTGTTAATTAGATAGGTCCACCAGAACTCAGAGCGGCGTGAACGGCCGGTGAAGTTGACGTAGTTTTTCCAGAAGAGTTTGTAGGACTCAAAGATGCCGACATGATGGTCGCTGGTTGGCACTGCGGTGTTTTGACGCGGCAGGAAAGGCTGCGGTGCCGTCGGATTCGGCTGAGCGGCAGCCGATTGTTCTGTCACAGCCGGTGCGGGTGCAGACGGTGCCATGTCTTCAATCTCGCCCTTTTCAATTGCAGCTTGGAATTCTTCCAGGCTTGGCTCGCGATTATTCATGAGTTTGAAATATTCGCGCCATTGTTGTTTTGTTGCCATAAAATTCTCCTTTGGCCTTTTTATAAGACGTGTGCCTTGAGCGCTTCAGCGATGGTGTTTTCGTCGTTTGTAAATGCGGAGATTTCGTCTGCAGCTGCGAGTGCGGCCGCTTTCGAGTTCGCCGGCGCTATGCCGAGTCCTGCCCAGAGCAGCATTGGCACGTCGTTGTCCTCGTCACCCATTGCAAGTACGTCGGAAGCCGGGATGTCAAGGTAGTCACAGAGCTTTTCGAGTCCTGTGGCTTTGCTGATACCTTTGGGCATAAATTCAAGCAGGACATCTCGTGTTCTGAAAATTTCAAAATTCCGGCTGATGGCTTCATCCTCTTCATTAATTGAGGCCTGCAGGGCATCTAATTCTTCGTTTTCAGCTGAAATAATAATTTTGTTGAATTCAGCTTCCAGCGGGAGTTGCTCTAAGCTGATTTTCCGAAAATCTAAAGTGTTGTTGACATAACTCAGCAGTGATTCCCGGCCGAACTCAATGGTGTAGCAGATGTCGTTGCTGATGATGTCGCAGGGAAAATCTGCCGCTTCGGCCATTTCTATAATCTGCAGGACTTCTTCCCGCGTTAAAAGCGTCTTCGACAAAACAGAGCCGTCATTTCTCTGAACCAGACCGCCGTTGTATGTGATGCTGTATTCGCCTGCACCATAAAGGTCCAGCGTTGACAAGTACTCCAAAGTAGAAACCATCGGGCGTCCGGTGTTGATGACAACCTTAACACCTTTGGCTTTGGCGGCCATCAGAGCATCCAGATTTCTGTTGGAAATCCGTTTTTGGCTGTCCAGCAGAGTACCGTCTAAATCAAGGGATAATAAACGTATGTTTGACATGTGTAAATTATACCATATAAAACGCGGGACAGGCTTTCCAGTGAATTTCAGAAAATTCTATGAAAGTCCTGCAGAATCTGTGAAATCAGGCCTTTTTGCTGTTCACCTTTTTCCGGCTTTCCAGGTATATCATCAGAATACTGATGTCGGCCGGGTTGACGCCGGGAATTCGGCTGGCTTGTCCCAGTGTTTCAGGATTGATTTTTTTGAGCATTTCACGCGCTTCTGTCGCAATACTGTCAAGTGCGTCCCAGTCAATGTCCTCAGGGATTCGTTTTTCTTCCAGGCGGTGCATTTTTTCTACTTGGGACATGGCTTTGGCGATGTAGCCTTCGTAGATGGCCTCGGTCTCAATCAGCTCAATGACACTCTGCTCCAATGGCGTTTCTGCGGCGCCGATAAAATCGCAGACAATCGCATAATTGACTTCGGGTCTTTTGAGAAAGTCACGGCCGCTGACGGCGTCCTGCAAGGCTGGAAAACCGTAGGCGGCGAGTTTTGCATTCGTCTCGGGTACGGGTTTCAGCTTCATTTGCTTCAGGCGTGTCATTTCTGCTTCAAATTGTTGTTTATGCTCAGTAAAGACATTCCAGCGGGCATTGTCCACCAAACCGATTTTCCGGCCGATGGGGGTGAGACGCATGTCGGCGTTGTCGTGTCGCAGAATCAGACGGTACTCGGCGCGTGAGGTCAGTAGGCGATAGGGCTCTACAACGCCTTTTGTCACCAGGTCGTCAATCATGACGCCGATGTAGGCTTCTGAGCGCCGCAAAATCAGTTCTGGCTTACCCTGAACTTTCAGCGCGGCATTGATGCCTGCCAACAGGCCTTGCCCGGCAGCTTCTTCGTAACCTGAGGTGCCGTTTGTCTGTCCAGCAGTGAAGAGCCCGGAAATCCGCTTAGTTTCTAGCGTCGGGCGCAGCTGATGGGGCAGAATCATGTCATACTCAATCGCATAGCCCGGCCGCATCATTTCTGCCCGCTCAAGTCCCTCAATCGAATGCAGCAAGTCAAACTGCACGTCCTCGGGCAGGCTAGTCGAGAGGCCTTGTATGTAGACCTCCTCGGTATGACGTCCTTCCGGCTCCAGAAACAATTGATGGCGCTCTTTATCTGCAAAGCGCACGATTTTTGTCTCAATTGACGGGCAATAACGCGGGCCGACTGAGCTAATCATGCCATTATATAAGGGTGCCCGATTGAGATTGTCCCGGATAATCTGATGACTGTTCGCATTGGTATAGGTCAGCCAGCATGGAATCTGGTCTGTCAGGTAGTCCTCGTCTTTGGTCAGGAAGCTGAAAGCGTGCGGTGTCTCGTCTCCTGGCTGTATCTCGGTTTTGTCGTAGTCAATCGTTGAGGCCAGCACACGCGGAGGAGTCCCTGTTTTAAAGCGCTCAATCTCAAAGCCAAGTGCACGCAGGTTATCCGCCAGCTCAACAGAGGCAATCGTGTTATTCGGACCCGAACTGTATTTCAAATCACCGATGATAATCTCGCCGCGCAGTGAGGTGCCGGTAGTCAAAACAACAGTTTTCGCGGAATATTGGAGACCCGTGTCTGTCAGAACACCAGTCACAGCGCCGTTTTCTACGATGAGCTCCTTGACCATGCCTTGGCGCAGACGCAGATTCTCCTGCTGCTCGAGCGTGTGTTTCATGGTCTGGCTGTAGAGGTCCTTATCCGCCTGCGCGCGCAAAGCCCGGACAGCAGGTCCCTTACCCGTGTTCAGCATTTTCATTTGAATGTAAGTCTTGTCGATGTTGCGTCCCATCTCGCCGCCCAGCGCATCGATTTCGCGCACAACCACACCTTTAGCCGCTCCGCCAATGGACGGATTGCAAGGCATGAAAGCCACCATATTGAGACTTATCGTGAGCATCAGGGTTTTGCAGCCCATCCGGGCTGCGGCCAGTGCTGCTTCGCAGCCTGCGTGTCCGGCGCCGACAACGATAACGTCAAATTCTTCGTAAAAATTCATTCTCTTTAGTATCTCTCCAAAATAAAAAATCAAAACTGCATGAAAAAATCCGCTATTTCAGAAGATTTTTCCCGAGCTTTGACTTTCGGTTGATTTATTTTACCGCAAAATCAGATTTTGCGCAAGTTGAACGTTTTACTGTCATTCTCATCTCCAGTTGACAATTTCACAAAAATTAGTTAAAATAGTCACAAAGATTGTTAGCACTTCCATAGATAATTATGGCGGTTAGATTGGAGCCAAAAATGACCGAAGAGACTGAGATGGACAACAAACACGCAAATCACGCAGATTTGCCGAAAGCTACGATTAAGCGTTTACCGCAATATTATCGCCTTTTTAAAGGTCTGGTTGCCGAGGGAATTACACGCACGAATTCACGGCAGATTTCTGAAAAAATTGGTGTGGATTCCGCCACTGTAAGACGTGATTTCTCACTTTTCGGCGAATTAGGACGCCGCGGCTATGGCTATGATAGTCTTGCTTTACGAGATTTTTTCGCCAATCTTCTCGGCAATGACACGGCCACAGACATTGCACTGGTCGGCATAGGTAATCTGGGGCGTGCCCTGCTGAATTATCCTTTCCAGCGCCGCAACAAGCTGCATATTGTTCAAGCTTATGATGTTCCCGGCAATCCGCTGGTCGGAACTGAATCTAAATCCGGCATTCCGATTTACGATATTGCTGACTTGAAGGAAAATATTGAACATGCAGGAATTGAAACAGCTATTTTATCTGTTGATACGGAGCATTCTCAAGAGGTCGCAGATAAACTGGTGGATGCCGGTATACACGGCATTCTCAACTTTACGCCGGTTTTCCTCAAAGTACCTGATGACGTTTTCGTCCAGTCCATTGACCTGACAAAGGAGCTCCAGACGCTTATCTTCTTTATGAAGCATTCTTCTCAGCTTTAAACGATTTAAAAAGCCCTTTGCTTGGGGCTTTTTTGTTAATAATTATCGTACTTTTCCAGAAATTCCGAAACTGTTTTCCGGTAGAGTTCTGGCTCAGTCTCAAAAGACTTGGCGTGTGCGGCACCTTTTACAATCAGCAGCTGCTTCTCTTTATCTTTGTCGGCCGCGTAGTTCTGGTAGACCATCTTTGTCGGCACGTAAGTGTCCTTGCTGCCGTGAATGAAAAGCATCGGCCGGGAGTTTTGCGCGAGTGCTTTAACTGAGCTGGCCTCGCCGTATGTCCAGCCGTCGCGAATTTTTGACATGGCTGAAACTTCATAGATGAGCGGGAATTTGGGCAGATTGTACATTTGCTTCGCCTGATAGGCTGTCTCGTCCCAAACGCTGGTGTAGCCGCAGTCTTCGATGATTTGATGCACATTGACCGGCAATGTCGGCTCGCCTGAGGCCATCATGACTGTGGCGGCGCCCATTGAGACGCCGAAAAGCGTCAGGTCCGCTTTAGAATCGGCTTTGATGAGTGTGTTTGCCCAGGCAATAATGTCAAACTTGTCATGGTAGCCGTAACTGATGATTTGTCCGCCTGATTCGCCGGCCGCCCGGTTGTCGGGCATGAGCACATTGTAGCCGAGCTGGTGATAGAGGACGGCGTATTGGCGCATCGCCTCTTTACTTGAATGGTAGCCGTGAACCACTATCACGGTCTTATTCGTTTTGCTGGCTGCAGGCACATACCAGGCGACGAGCTTGATTCCGTCATTTGTGATTTTCTTTGTCGTCTTTTTATATGCGGCAAATTCGGCCAGTAAACTGTAATTTTTGCTGGTCTTTTTTAGCTCGGTAACTTTTCCATTGTAGCGAGCTTGCGAGACGTGAAAGAAATAAAAAGTCGCACCAATATCTGCCGCCAAAATGAGGGCAATCAGTGCAACTATTATTACTCTTAATCTTTTCCAAACTTTTTTCTTATTCATGCTGATAATTTTATCATCATGAACTTAAATGTCAAGTCACTGATACTGCATGACCATTTGATTCTTATAAGCGCGGTCAATCATGGCTCCACCCAGGCACTCTTCTCCGTCATAGAAAACGACGGCCTGACCAGGTGTAATGGCACGTACTGGCTCATCAAAGGTCACGATGACTTTGTCGCCTTCAAACTTGGCTGTCACAGGAACATCCTGCTGGCGATAGCGGAACTTGGCTGTGCAATGCAGTTTAAAATTTTCCGGCATTTCGCGGGTGAAGCTCACGCCTGAGGCTTCAAGACTGGTGGTGTATAGCGCATCGTTGTGATAGCCTTGTCCGACATAGAGAATGTTTTCTTTCTGGTCTTTTCCAACGACAAACCAGGGCTCACTCTCAAGCTCGCCCGATTGTCCCCCGATGCCTAAACCGCCGCGCTGACCGATGGTATAGTACATGAGGCCGGCATGCGTGCCCATCTCTTTGCCGTCAAGCGTCATCATTCTTCCAGGCATGGCCGGCAGATACTCGCTCAAAAAGTTTTTAAAATTCCGCTCGCCGATGAAGCAGACGCCTGTTGAGTCTTTCTTGGACGCGGTTGCAAGTCCTGCTTCTGCTGCTATCCGGCGGACTTCAGGCTTTTCCAGGCCGCCTAGCGGGAACATGACATGCGAGAGCTGCTCTTGAGACAGCTGGCTCAGAAAATAGGTCTGGTCTTTGTTGCTGTCAACGCCGCGCAGCATGTGCACCCTGCCCTTATCATCACGTGTGACGCGCGCATAATGTCCGGTTGCGATGTAATCCGCGCCTAGGCCCATTGCGTACTCAAGAAAGGCTTTGAACTTGATTTCCTTGTTGCACATGACGTCTGGGTTCGGCGTGCGGTCGGCCCGATACTCGGCTAGGAAATACTCGAAGACGCGGTCCCAGTACTCTTTTTCGAAATTGACTGAATAGTAGGGAATGCCGATTTGGTCTGCGACCGCCGCAACATCTTTGTAATCTTCCGTTGCAGTACAGACGCCGTTTTCATCGGTGTCGTCCCAGTTCTTCATGAAGAGGCCGACCACATCGTAGCCCTGCTGCTTCAGCAAAAGTGCGGTGACGCTTGAATCCACACCGCCTGACATGCCCACGACGACGCGGGTTTTTGAATTATCTTTCATTTTACCTCCATTGGAATAGCGTTCGGCTATTCTACCCCTGGGAAATTGGGGCGATTGTATTTTTGTGTTGACATTTGTCAACGTTTTTTATTATAACATTTTTATCTGAATGTACATGGACAATTTACTTAACAATGTCTTTTTTCAGTTCCGCTATCCATTTTTCCAGGGCTTGCGCAAGGGCCAGCTGCTGATGCAGAACGGTGACGGCAATCGCTGAAATTTCCGGATTCTCTTTTTTTATCTGAAGGTTTTCCTGCACGCTGGCTTTCATCGCACGGATGTTTTGCTCAATCCCTGCAATGCATTTCTTCTGCTTCGATTTCGGCAGTTCCGGCAAATTGACAATTACTGCATTAAAGTCTAAAAAGATATTGACGGGCTTCTGTGTTATTTCCATCATAAGCTTTTCAAATTCTTTTTCACCGGCTTTCGTGAGGGAATATACTGCCTTATCAGGCATTTTTCCCTCTTTGGTGATGCGGCCTTTTATCAGGCCTTTTCCTTCCAGCTGGATGACTTTTTTGTAGATTGAAGGGGTGCTGATTTTTACCCATTCTGACACTTTGCGGTACTCAACCAGCTTTTGGATGTCGTAGGCGCTGAGCGATTCTTTTTTCAGCATGCCTAATACTATCAAATCAATTGTTGCCATATTCTCTTCCTTTTTTCTTGACAGGTACTATAAATTATAGTAAAATACTTAAACAGTTGCAAGTGCTATAATTTATAGTACTATATATTATATCTCTTTTTTGAAAGGATTGAGAAAAATGAACGAACAAAACCGGAAACTTGAGCTCCTGGGAAAAGCTCCTGTTCCAAAAGCATTATTGGCCCTAGGGATTCCCTCAATGATTGGGATGCTTGTCAATACCCTGTACAATGTCGTAGATGCCTACTTTGTCGGAGGCTTGGGCGAGCGTCAGGTAGGTGCAATTACCGTCGCTTTTCCGCTAGGACAGGTCGTTCTCGGACTAGGGTTGCTGTACGGTTCTGGTGCCGCCTCCTACATCGCAAGACTCTTGGGACACGGCGACAAGGAAAAAGCGGATAAAGTGGCCAGCACCGCTCTATACAGCAGTCTAGCGACTGGCCTTGCGGCAATCATCCTCTCGGTTGTCTTTTTATCGCCTATTTTAAGACTGCTTGGCGCGACAGACGGGATTATGCCTTATGCGACGAGCTATGCAAGTATTTATATCATCTCCTGTATTTTCAGTGTTTTCAATGTCACCATGGGCAACATCATCTCCAGCGAGGGGGCTGCAAAGGTGACGATGATTCGGCTCATTATCGGGGCTGTGCTCAATGCCGGCCTGGCACCGCTTTTCATCTACAGCTTTCATCTTGGAGTGACAGGGGCAGCCATTGCAACGGCTCTGTCACAGGTGATAAGCAGCGGCTTATTCCTGCTCTACATCTTCCAAAAGAAGAGTGTGTTCCGTTTTCGCATTCAGGATTGTACTTTTTCGAAAGACATCGTGTCGGAGATTTTCAAGATTGGAATACCAGTTCTGATTTTCCAGATTTTAACCAGCGCTTCAATCACGTTAATTAATCAAGCTTCTGCTCAGTATGGTGATGCGGCCATCGCAGGCATGGGCGTTGTCACGCGGCTGATTGCGATGGGAAGCATGACTGTGTTCGGCTTTATCAAAGGCTTTCAGCCCATTGCCGGTTATAGTTACGGCTCCAAGAACTTCAAGCGGCTGCGCGAGGTTACTAAGCTGTCTGTCCTCTGGTCCACTGTGTTTTGTGTTATTTTGGGAGCTGTGTTTTTCCTGTTTCCAAGAGAGATTGTCTCGGCTTTTACTGCCGGCAATCAAGAGATGCTCAGCGTCGGAGCCGCAGCACTGAGAATCAGCAGCGTCAGCTTTATCGTGTTCGGATATTACAGTGTTTACTCCTCGCTCTTCCTTGCTTTAGGAAAAGGGAAAGAGGGATTCTTCCTTGGGGCTCTTCGCCAGGGGATTTGCTTCATTCCCGTCATTTCCATTTTCCCGGCCTTCTGGGGAATCAACGGTGTTTTCTTCGCCCAGCCTGCTGCCGATGTCCTTTCGGCGCTGATTACGGCGTTGATGGCGGTGAGGCTTTCTAAGGAGCTAGCGGGAAATGAAAGTGCCTCAGCCTCACAGACAGCCCGCGGCACGGCCATCCTGAGCCCGGACAAAATGGAAAACGACCAGCTCCTGTGAAGCCGGCCGAGCTGGAAATTGAGCGTCTTACTTAAGATAAGCGACCAGATTATTCCTGCCTCGCCTCTACTGTATTAGTTTTATCCACTTTTTACTTCGGGCATCCACGCTCACAAAATACAGTCCAGAGTTCGTGTAGGCTCTAGCTAACTTTTTTACCTTTAGTTCTTTCGTTGTCATGTGATACTTACCGCCCAGCAGTTTTGTGACTTCAACCAGATTTGCCCAGCCGTCACGCACAATGCTTTCTTTATAAGCATACTCCATGATAGTGGCTGCCATAGGCTCAAGTTTGACGACATTTTCGATATTATTCTTGCTTTTGACTCTCAGAGGCTTATTTGGGGCAGAAGGGAGAGGAATCTCTTTATAACCTAACTGTCGTAATTTCTGATTGTACAGAGTGATGAGTCTGCTCTTTATTGCAAACCTCAACTCGGACAAATTTTCGTACCTGTCCAAGTAAAAATTTAAAGTCGACACCGGAGAAACTCTAGGGAAATGGGTACGTAATGCAATTTTAAAGGATTTCTCAAAATGTTTTAGCTGAATATAATAATACATTGAATCTGTCGTCATTGATTTCACTACTTTTGTGACTCTAACAAAAGTTAAACTGTTTAGTGTGCTTCTAACTTCACGTTTTATCGTGTTAAAATAATACTCGGATTGGTCCTTTGTTTGATAAAACGCGACTTTCTTTCCATCGATTTCCATATTAATTTTCCTCAAGCTGATAGGGGAGGGAGTTGTCGTTCATAAACCACCGCTGCTTTACCGTCTCACACATCTTTCATTGCCATTTTCAGGTGAAGTGGGCGCAAGCACGCGGTTATATTTTGTATTAGAAGATTAATTAGAATTATATCATAACAACTTAATTTTATAGAAGCATTTGGTTAATTTTTTGACAGCTTTAGAATTAATGTATAATAATCCAGCAGATAAAATTTTAGTTGGCAGCTTCAGCGAGAGGAATCTATTTGAAATACCATAAAAAAGCTGTTGCCAGACCGACAACAGCTTTGATTTTAGTATTTGACTTAATAAACTCTCGTCAAAATGACCCTCTGGAATCAAAACAGGTTCATTTTTTACAGCACGCTCATTCATAAAATTTGCAAGGCGCTGATAACCTGTGATGGAGAAGTCGTATGCATTTCCACTCGATAATTCCATGTTCAGGTGCAAAGAGCTACGACTCTAAAACTGGGCTGTCTTTATTTTAGGAGAAAAAATGGTTTGGGAACCATTCAATTTAACACGACTCTAAAACTGGTTTCAGTCCCTAAAAGTGTTTGAATATGTTTGGGAACCATTCAATTTAACACGACTCTAAAACCGAACGGAATTACAAACTTTCAGGATTTGAGTTTGGGAACCATTCAATTTAACACGACTCTAAAACTGCCTGACAAAATGGCAGACAGCACTTTTTGTTTGGGAACCATTCAATTTAACACGACTCTAAAACTACGCCGCCGACGTCTGGCAAAACTACAAGGTTTGGGAACCATTCAATTTAACACGACTCTAAAACGTTTCAACGGCCTGGGGACTCTGTTCCTGTGTTTGGGAACCATTCAATTTAACACGACTCTAAAACCAATGGCTTGTTTGGTTCCGCCGGTGGCTAGTTTGGGAACCATTCAATTTAACACGACTCTAAAACGGAAAACGTGCTTGCGATTTGCGAAAGCTTGTTTGGGAACCATTCAATTTAACACGACTCTAAAACGATTTTCGTTTGGTTCTCCTGATTTTGACAGTTTGGGAACCATTCAATTTAACACGACTCTAAAACACAATTACGGAAATCTTAGAATCACAAAAAGTTTGGGAACCATTCAATTTAACACGACTCTAAAACTTCGCGTCTGTATAAGGAACCAAATCCTGCGTTTGGGAACCATTCAATTTAACACGACTCTAAAACGGGTCACGAGCAGATTTAATTCTCCGTTGAGTTTGGGAACCATTCAATTTAACACGACTCTAAAACGTCCGTCGAGGGCGGAATCTTCAATCATCTGTTTGGGAACCATTCAATTTAACACGACTCTAAAACATTTTATCAGGACTTGACGTCCTTTCTACAGTTTGGGAACCATTCAATTTAACACGACTCTAAAACTATCACCTTTATAAACATAATAGACAATTAGTTTGGGAACCATTCAATTTAACACGACTCTAAAACGAAGCTGCCGCAAATCGCATGTCCAGGCGAGTTTGGGAACCATTCAATTTAACACGACTCTAAAACATTTTATCAGGACTTGACGTCCTTTCTACAGTTTGGGAACCATTCAATTTAACACGACTCTAAAACTATCACCTTTATAAACATAATAGAC
>NZ_BAAGGQ010000016.1:0-54561 GCF_054658595.1 Lactovum odontotermitis | reverse complement strand
ATTATTTTCTTTAAGGAGAAAATATTTCTATGGGTGTAGAATATCTAGGAGAAAAACTAAGAGCAATACGTAAAAGTAAGGGCTGGACGCAGACACAGCTTGCAAAGCGCCTGCATCTTGTGACGGGGACGATTTCAGCTTATGAAACAGGGCAGAAATATCCGTCTATTGAGGTGCTGATTAAGATTTGTCAGCTTTTTGACACTTCATCAGACTATTTGCTTGGTCTCAATGATGACCAAATGCCGCTTAAAATGAGCGCTTTGAGTGAGGCGCAAATGCAGCCTTTCCTGCAGATTATTGCTGAAGTTGCTCAGTATAATACTTTGCGGGAAAAGACGAGTCGGGACAACGAGAAATAATTCGCTGTTTCTTTTGCGGAAAAACTTTGATTTTTGAGAATAAATGTGGGGCATAGCCACTCAGGGTTATGTCTAATTTCATGTACTGTCGTACCCATGAAGTGCTTTGAAATTCACACGACGACATTGAATCTTGACAGTTTAGACATTTTGGAGTAAAATAAATTCATAAGCGACTTGGGAGAGTGAGAGCCAAGGCAAAATGGTATTTGAAATTAAACTGAATTAAAGTTATAAATTAAGGTGGAACCGCGCGCGAGCGCCCTTTGTTGTAAAAAATAGAGGGATTTGTGTGCGGTTTTGCTTTTCTAAAATGAACCGTGCAAAAAGAATTTCAATAGAAAACGAGGAATAAAATTGACAAACAATAAATTATCATTCCAAGATATCATCCTAACCCTGCAGGCTTTCTGGGCAAAGCAGGGCGCGAATCTCATGCAGGCCTATGATAATGAGGTCGGGGCGGGGACGATGAGTCCTTATACTTTTCTGCGCTCAAATGGCCCGGAGCCTTGGGGGGCGGCTTATGTGCAGCCGTCGCGGCGTCCGGCTGACGGGCGTTATGGCGAGAATCCGAATCGGCTTTTCCAGCATCATCAGTTTCAGGTGGTGCTGAAGCCGTCGCCTAAGAATATTCAGGAGCTGTATTTGCAGTCGCTTGAACAGCTCGGGATTAATGGGCTTGAGCATGATATCCGCTTCGTCGAGGATAACTGGGAGAATCCGTCGATGGGCTGTGCTGGTATTGGCTGGGAGGTTTGGATTGACGGGCAGGAATGTACGCAGTTTACGTATTTTCAGCAGGTCGGCGGGATTGAAGTGGATTCTGTGACGAGTGAGATTACTTATGGGCTTGAGCGTATCGCCACGGTGATACAGGATGTGGACAGTGTCTACGACCTTGAGTGGGGAAATGGCGTGTCCTACGGCGATATTTTCACGGAGCCTGAGTACGAGCATTCGAAATTTGCGTTTGAGGCGTCAAATCAGGCGCTCTTGCTGGAGCTTTTCGGCGAATATGAGGCGGAGGCGCTGCGTTTGCTTGATGAGGGGCTGGTTCATCCGGCTTATGACTACATTCTGAAGAGTTCCCATACTTTTAATCTGCTGGATGCACGTGGGGCTGTGTCGGTGACTGAGCGGGCAGGCTATATGCATCGTGTGCGGACAATGGCGCGTAAGGTGGCGAAGACTTTTATCGAAGAGCGTGCCAAGCTTGGCTTCCCGCTGCTGAAAGATGAGGCGCTGCGTGAGAAATATTTGGGTGTGAACGGGAAATATACACGGAAAGCCGAAAAATGAACGAAAAACTTCAAAATTTCTACAATCAGCAAAATACGCCGTGGATGAAGCTTTTCTACAGGCTGATTTATACACAACTGCCCGAAACGTTCGGAAAGAAAGTTCTGGACTTCGGCGCAGGCTTCGGCTGGACGGCAAATTATCTGGCAGGGCTGGGCAATGAGGTGGTCGCGGTGGAGCCGAATCCCGAGATGGTTAAACCCCATTTGGCTGAGCATCCTTATCTGATGCAGCAGGGCGATGTGCACTGTCTGAAAGACTTTCCCGATGGGAGTTTCGATTTGATTGTCTGCCACAATGTCATGGAATATGTCGAAAATGCGGACGAGAGGGCGGAAATCATGGCGGAGTTCATGCGTCTGCTGCTGCCTGCCGGCGCCATTTCCATCATTAAACATAACTTTAACGGGGCCATCATGCAGCGGGCGGTTTTTGAAAATGAAACTGAAGAGGCTTTGGAGTTGTTAAGCGGGACAGTGAGACACTCCGGAAGTTTTGGTCCGATTCATCATTATGACCTGTCAGAATTGGTTGACCCATTGCCGCTCAAGCTGGATAAGCTTTTCGGCGTCCGAACGTTTTTCGGCATCCAGCCCAATGAGTTCAAGACTGCGCCTGGCTGGGCGGACAAGATGTACAAACTTGAGATGGAAGTCGCTGAAAATCCGGAGTTTAATAGCGTTTCTTTCTTCCATCATGCGATTCTTACAAAGGAGTAAAATATAAAATGGCAAATTATTTATTGGAAATTGGTCTGGAGGAGATGCCGGCGCATTTGGTGACGCCTGCGGTTAAGCAGCTGAACGAGCGGATGGCGGCATTTCTGCAGGAAAACCGGGTTGAATTTACCCGGATTCTGGAGTTTTCGACGCCGCGCAGACTGGCGCTGCTTGTTGAGGGCATCGCCGAAAAGTCGCTGGCTTCAGACGAAGAGGTCAAGGGACCTGCGGCTAAAATTGCTAAAGACGCTGAGGGTAACTGGTCAAAGGCGATTCAGGGCTTCAGCCGCGGACAGGGTTTGACGCCGGACGACCTTGTGCTGAAGGGGGATTATTACTTCGCTGAGAAGCATATTGAGGGCTTGCCGACGAGTGAAATTCTGACAAAGGTCGGCGATGAAATCATTCGCAAGATGACTTTTTCGACTTATATGAAGTGGGGAAACAATGACTTTCTCTTTGTTCGGCCGATTCAGTGGCTGGTTAGTCTTTTAGACACAGAGATTATTCCTTTCCAGATTTTAGATGTGAATGCTGGCCGCAGTTCCCGGGGGCATCGCTTCTTGGCCAATCGGGCCGTGGAATTGGTCGATGCGAAGTTTTACGAAAAGGCACTGCAGGATGAATTTGTCATTGTTTACGCGCCTGCGCGTAAATTTATCATCGCCCAGCAGATTCTAGAAATCGCCGAGGCGCATGGCTGGGAGGTTGAGCTGCACTCGGATTTGCTCGAAGAGGTGAATAATCTGGTGGAATGGCCGACCGCCTTTGTGGGCAGCTTTGAGCCGAAATATCTGGAGCTTCCCGAAGAGGTGCTTATCACTAGCATGCGCGACAATCAGCGCTATTTCGAGGTTTTCGACGGGACGACAGGTAAGCTGGCGCCGAACTTTATCGCGGTGCGCAACGGTAATGAGGAATATCTTGAAAATGTCATCGCCGGTAATGAGAAGGTGCTGGTGGCGAGGCTTGAGGACGCTAAATTCTTCTGGGAAGAGGACCAGAAGCTGAAAATTGAGGACCTTGTGGCGAAATTGTCCGCCATTACTTTCCATGCAAAAATCGGCTCGCTCAGCGACCATATGGATCGTACTCGAGTGCTGGCAGCGCGTCTGGCGGATATTGCCGGTTTAAGCGACGCTGAAAAAACTGATGTTGCGCGTGCCGCGGAGATTTACAAGTTTGACCTGACCACCGGCATGGTCAATGAGTTTGACGAACTGCAGGGCATCATGGGCGAGAAATACGCACTGCTGGCGGGTGAAAATGCCGCTGTGTCCGCCGCGATTCGTGAGCACTATATGCCGACTTCGGCTGACGGTCTGCTGCCTGAGACGAAAGTCGGCTCCGTCTTGGCTGCCGCTGATAAATTGGACAGTCTGATGAGTTTCTTTGCTGCCGGTTTGATTCCGAGCGGCTCGAACGATCCTTATGCGCTGCGCCGTGCGACGGCAGGTCTTCTGCGCATTATCGAAGCTCAGGGCTGGGATTTTGATTTGGACGAATTCATTGCGGATGGTGAAAATGCGGCTCAGCTGATTGACTTTGTCAAAGGCCGTATTGCCAAGATGCTGGAAAATAAAGTGCGCGGTGATATTATTGACGCGGCACTGGCGGTGAAGCAGCTCAATGTGCTGCATATTCTGGACAATGCGTGCGTGATTGACCGGCATAAAGGCCATGAGCCGTTTAAGCCAGCAGTAGAAGCGGTTTCCCGCGTGATTAACATTGTCAAAAAGGACAAAGTCACTGCGGATGTAAATGCTGCCTTGTTTGAAAGTCCGGCAGAAACAGAGCTTTATGACTTTCTGGAAAAAATCAGTTTGAGCTGGGGCGCTATGTCAGCTGAGGACAGATTCCATACGATTGTGCATGAATTTACCCCTTTGATTACGGCCTTCTTTGAAAATGTCATGGTCATGGTTGACGACGAAGCGGTGAAGAATAACCGTCTGGCCTTGCTCAAAAGGCTGTCGGATTTGACCGGCACGATGGCTGATTTCAGTCTTATATTAACGAAATAGAAAGAAAGTGGCAAAATGGTAACAGATGCAGAAATCGCGCGTATCAATGAGCTGGCGCGCAAGAAAAAGTCCGAAGGACTGACAGATGACGAGGCCGCAGAGCAGCAGAATCTGCGCCAGCTCTACATTGACAGTATCAAAGAAAATTTCCGTGCACAGCTGGAAAACATTGAGATTGTCGATGACGAGCCAAAGCAAGAACATGATGATTAAAAATTTACGAAGAATGTATAAAAATTCCAAACTCATTTTAGCTTGGAATTTTTTATACCGTCAATAAATGTTTTTTCTGAATACGATATATTATTACGAATAAATTGGTATAGTTGGAAAAGTCAGCTGCTCTGCGGGAGTGAAAAATTCTGTTTGTGAATCATTCACAAGCTCACAAAAATGTACACTTTGTCCTTGTTTGTTGGAAAAGTAATTTTAGAGAATGAAATTCTTGTATAATGAGAAAATAATTGGTATAATTTCATTGTAAGCGGTTGCGCAACCTTTACATATCACACATGAATTCACTCATTGTTTATATACAAGTGAATTTATCACAAAAAGAAAAGGAGATAAAATGACTTCAAAAGTTCTTAATGAGTTCTTGGAGAAAGGCTTCGAAGACCTGAAATCTAAAGGACTTCTCAACACGATTGACGTGCTCGAAAGTGCAAACGGGCCGATGATTACGGTCGGCGGCAAGGAGCTGGTTAATCTGGCCTCAAACAACTATCTGGGCTTTGCCACACGTCCGGAAATCATCCAGGCAGACATTGAGGCTACCAAGAAGTACGGTGCCGGTGCTGGTGCAGTACGTACAATCAATGGTACTTTGAAAGTTCACATTGAGCTGGAAGAAGAGATTGCCAAGTTCAAAGGAACTGAAGCTGCAATTGCTTTCCAGTCGGGCTTTAACTGCAACATGGGCGCCATTTCTGCGGTCATGAAAAAAGGCGATGCGATTCTTTCAGATGAGCTGAATCATGCGTCCATCATTGACGGCTGTCGGCTTTCAGGCGCGAAGATTATTCGTGTGAAACACAGTGATATGGCAGACCTTGAAGCAAAAGCCAAAGAAGCAACTGAATCGGGTGAATACGGCAAAGTCATGTTTATCTCAGACGGCGTCTTCTCAATGGACGGCGACGTTGCCAAAATTCCTGCAATTGTGGAAATTGCTGAGAAATACGGCTTAATCACTTATATTGACGATGCACACGGCTCCGGCGTTATGGGACATGGCGCAGGTACGGTCAAATCCTTCGGTCTTTCTGACAAGATTGACTTCCAAATCGGTACTTTGTCAAAGGCAATCGGCGTGGTTGGCGGTTATGTGGCCGGTTCTAAACTTCTGATTGAATGGCTGAAATCACAGGGACGTCCTTTCCTCTTCTCAACTTCGCTGACACCAGGCTCTGCGGCTGCTGCCAAGGAAGCATTCATTCTGATGGAGGAGCATCCTGAAATTGTCGAAAAACTTTGGGACAATGCGAAATACTTCAAGGAAAAACTGAAAGGTATTGGTTTTGATACCGGCGTCTCAGAAACTCCAATCACACCAGTTATCCTGGGAGATGAGCTTAAAACTCAGGAATTCTCCAAACGTCTAATTGAAAACGGTATCTACGCAAAACCAATCGTTTTCCCAACCGTACCGCTCGGCACTGGACGCATCCGCAATATGCCGACGGCTGCACACACCAAGGAGATGCTGGACGAAGCCATCACGGTTTACGAAAAAGTCGGCAAGGAACTTGGTCTGATTTGAAAACTTGAATTGAAAGTTTTCAATAGAAAAGGTAAAAAACAATGAAAAAAGTAATGATTACCGGCTCTCTGGGGCAAATCGGCTCAGAACTGGTTGAGCGCCTGCGCAAAGATTTAGGGACTGACAATGTGATTGCGACGGATATCCGCGAACTGGGCGACAATCCTGTTGTGAAAGACGGCATCTTTGAAATTCTCGATGTCATGGACAAGGACAGAATGCTGGATTTGGCCAAGAAGTATCAGGTGGACACACTGATTCACCTGGCGTCGCTCCTTTCAGCTGTTGCTGAGACGAAACCGCAAGTGGCCTGGAATCTCAATATGGGCGGCCTGATGAATGCGCTGGAAACCGCGCGTGAGCTGAAGCTCAAAATGTTCATGCCGTCATCCATCGCCGCTTTCGGTCCATCCACGCCAATGGACGGCACGCCTCAAGTAACCATTCAGCGCCCCAACACCATGTACGGTGTCACCAAAGTAGCAGGTGAGCTGCTCTGTGACTACTATCACACAAAATACGGCGTTGATACGCGGGGTGTCCGCTTCCCTGGGCTGATTTCCTACAAGACCTTACCTGGCGGCGGAACGACCGATTATGCGGTGGATATTTACTATGAGGCCATTAAAACTGGCCACTATGACAGCTTTATCGCCGCAGGCACTAAGATGGACATGATGTACATGCCTGATGCCATTGACGCGATTGTTAACTTGATGAACGCTGACGGCGAGAAACTCATTAACCGTAACGCTTACAACATTACAGCCATGAGTTTTGAACCAAATGAACTCGCCGCAGCTATTCAAAAAGTGATGCCCGATTTCACACTTGGATTTAAAGTTGACCCTGCAAGACAGAAAATTGCTGACAGTTGGCCTAACTGGATAGACGCAAGTGCTGCCAAAGCAGAGTGGAACTTCAATCCGAAGTACGACATTGATGCGATGACCGTTGACATGCTGGACCATCTTAAAGAAAAATTGGGCTGAACTCAGTTGAGTTCATATATAAATAGTGTTTCCAGATGCGAAAGCATCTAAAAGCAGCCTATTTAACTTAATTACGTATGAGTGCGCTTGACTTATTCAATAAAATTCTGTAAAATATTCAGTAAACTTAAAAATTCGAAACATTACTGATACCTTGAAAAAGTTTTTATTGGATAAGTTTTAGCGCTACTTATATCATTTAGGAGGTTTTTCTTATGGAAGAAAAACGAGAACTTAAAAAATCATTAGGTTTTTTCCCGGTTTTAGCAATGGTCATGGGAACCGTTATTGGCTCCGGGGTTTTTTTCAAAGCTGGTACAATTGCCGGCTTGACTGATAATGCCGGATTGCATCTCTTAGTTTGGGTGCTGGGCGGACTTATTTCACTTTGCGGCGGCTTGACGGCTGCAGAATTGGCAGCAGCGATTCCGGAAACGGGTGGAATGATTCGCTATATTGAGCGCGGTTTCGGCAAGACCTGGTCATTTATTGCCGGCTGGTCTCAAACACTGATTAATTATCCGGCTCAAATTGCCGCGCTGAGTATCGTTTTTGCGACACAGTTTGTCAACCTGTTCGGCTTATCAAGCTCAAATGCGGGTCTACTCACGATTGTAGCCGTTCTCGGAACTGTCAGCATCATGCTCGTCAACTTTATCAGTGCGAAGGTGGCTGGTGGTGTGCAGTCCGTGACGATGATTATCAAGCTGATTCCTATTGTTTTAATCATTATCGTGGGGATTTTCGCCAACCCTGACCCTGTCAAGTTTTCACTGCTGCCTGTGGCAGTTGGTGATGCAGTGCTGAACCATCCATCTCTGCCGCAGGCTATTGGCCTTGGCCTCCTTGCAACCATGTTCGCCTATGACGGCTGGATGTACGTCGGCAATGTGGCCGGTGAAATGAAGAATCCGAAGAAAGATTTGCCTCGTGCGATTATCTTCGGCTTAATCGCGATTACGATTATTTATGTTTTGGTCAATGCGGCCTACATCAAGACGCTCGGCGTGGACAATCTAGTCTCGATTACAAATGAGCAGGGCACAAACGTTCTGCCGGTGATGGTTTCTGATAGTTTGTTCGGCAACGGCGCTGGTAAACTCGTGACATTAGGTATCATGATTTCTGTCTACGGAACGATGAACGGCTATACGATGACAGGCATGCGTGCCGCATATTCACTGGCCATTGAAAAGAATTTCCCATTCTGGAAGACACTCGGCAAGCTGTCGAAGAGCGGTGTGCCTGTGAATTCCGGCCTGCTGCAGGCTGTGATTGCGATTATTCTGACGCTGACGAACCTGCTGCCTGCGTCAATTGTGCCGCTGGAGGCCGGTGGTGCCTTCGGCATCCTGACTAACATGCTGATTTTTGCAACCTGGATTTTCTACACCATGGTCTTTATCACGGTCTTCCTGCTGCGTAAGAGAGAGCCAGAACTGGCGCGGCCTTACAAGGTGCCGTTGTATCCTGTGATTCCGATTGTCGCGATTGCGGGTGCGGTCTTCATGCTATTTATGACGCTGACCGGCAGCCTTTGGGGATATCAGGTGCCTGCGATTGTCGGGATTATCGTCACTTTGATTGGTTACCCGATTTACCGCTATATGCAGAATAACAAAGCGGCCTGAAATTTGGCAGCAAATATTGAGAAAAGGTGCACATCTAGGTTTACAGTGTGTGCCTTTTTGTGTGCAAACCTTGCTAAATAAACCAAAAAACGCCATTTGCCCCTGTCAAAGGACGCAAACCGCGTGTTACCACCTTCATTCAATCTCTTTTTTACAGAAAGATTCTCGTCTTTGACGTAACCTGTCAGCCCGGTTCTATGTTTGCATAGAAAAGATAGAGGAGTAGTCTTAGTTTTCCACTACAGGCTCACATCAACCGCCTGCTCTCTCGGAGTTTAGAACTAAAACCTTGTCTCTAAAATGAATTATAGCGCTTTCAATGGCTGGTGTCAAGGCTGGAGTGACCTTTTTGTACGTTTTACCAAAATGTGTAAATGTTCTGGAATTAAATGTATTTTTCCCTTGACAAAAGTTTTTGAAAGCGCTATAATTATTTTAAAGAAATGGGAACGGTTCCACAAATTCCCGCCAAAACAGCAGCATTAGAAAGGAAAATCCGTGGCTACAATCAAAGAAGTGGCAGAAGCCGCAGGCGTGTCCAAGTCAACTGTTTCGCGGTACATCGCACAGAACGGCTATGTCGGCAAAGAAGCCGCTGTCAAAATTGAAGCGGCCATCAAGGCGCTGGATTTTTCGCCGAATCTGTCCGCCCGCTCGCTCAAGACGAAGAAGACCAATATTATCGGTCTCCTGCTGCCGGATATCACCAATCCTTTCTTCCCGATGCTGGCCAAAGGTGTCGAGGAATATTTGCAGGGGGAAGGATACCAGGTTCTTTTCAGTAACATAGGTGATGATGGGGCGCTGGCCGGAGACAGTTTGAAGATTCTGATTCAGAGCAATGCGGCTGGAATTATTACGGCCTTTGATTTTTCGGACAAATATCCTGATTTGGACATTCCTGTTGTGGTGGTTGACCGAGTGGGACATCACAGTAAATTCAGCGTGCTGAGCGACAATGAGGCCGGCGGCCGTCTGGCGGCGGAGAAAATTCTGCAGGCTGGCGGGAAGCATATTGCGCTGGTTTCCGGGCCGATTAACGCACAGTCCATCAATAATCGTTTCAAAGCGAGTGCGGCGGTTTTGACTGAGCATCAGGCTGATTTTCGGACTTATTACAGCCTGGATTATAACTTTTCTGTGGTGCGAGACGAGGCAAAAGCTGTGTTAGACGATTTTCCCGAGCTTGACAGTATTATTGCCCCCTCTGATATTCACGCGGTGGCTTTTATCAGCGAGATTCTGAGCCGCGGGCTTACGATTCCTGAGGATATTCAGGTGATTGGCTATGATGATATTCTGATGAGCAGCTTCATTTATCCGGCGCTGTCGACGATTCACCAGCCGGCCTATGAGATGGGGATGGAGGCTGCAAAAATGATTCTGGAGCTTTCATCGGCGCGTTCGGTTCCTAATCATCAATTAAAATTGCCTGTTTATTATATTGAAAGAGAAACTTTGAGGAGAAAATAAATGACAAATATGATAGTTGTCGGAAGTATTGCCATGGATTTGGTCACCAGCACAGAAATTGTCCCGAATCAGGGCGAAACGGTGCTCGGCCGGGAGTTTTCAATGGTTCCCGGCGGTAAGGGCGCAAACCAGGCGGTGGCTGCGGCAAGACTCGCTCCGAACGAGGTGGCAATGATTGGCGCTGTGGGAGAAGACACATTTGGTCAGGTTTTAAAAGAAAATCTGATTCGGAATAATATTTTTACCGAAAATGTGGGAACGGTATCACATTCGACAGGTATTGCCCAAATTACCCTGTTTGACAATGACAACCGCATCATCGTGGTGCCCGGCGCCAACAACGAAGTCCGGCTCGCCGGAGATGACCTTTCAATATTGGACAATGCAGCACTTGTTGTCCTGCAGAATGAAATCCCGCATCAGACAAATCTGACCATTGCCGAATACTGTAAAGAAAAAAATATCAAAGTTCTCTACAATCCGGCCCCGGCGCGTGAAACCGACCTTGAGATGATTGACTACGCCGATTTTATCACGCCGAATGAGCATGAATGCGCGCAGATGTTCCCGAGCGATAGCCTGGAAGAAGCGCTGAAAAAGTACCCGAACAAACTTATCGTCACGCAGGGGGTATCCGGTGTCAGCTTCTACGACGCTGAGAAAATAATCAAAGTTCCTGCGATAAAGGCAGATGTCGTGGACACAACTGGCGCAGGCGACACTTTCAACGGCGCCTTCGGATTTGCCGTCACACGCGGCCTTGCAAACATTGACGCCGTCAAATTTGCCGTCATCGCCTCGCACTTGTCCGTCCAGAAATTCGGTGCCCAGGGCGGCATGCCGACACTCAAAGAAATAAAGGAGCATCCAGCATATGAAGAAAAATGGAATCTTAAATAGCGAAATTGCCAAAGTTGCCGATGATTTAGGACATACAGACCAAGTTTGTATCGGAGACCTCGGACTCCCCGTCCCCAAAGGCGTGAAAAAAATTGATTTAGCTCTGACTCACGGGCTGCCCAGCTTTCAGCAAGTCCTCGCAAATTACCTGGAAAACATCCTTGTGCAGAAAGTCTTCCTGGCCGAGGAAATCAAAGTCAGCAACCCGCGCCAGCTGGCGCTCATTGAAGAAAGACTGCCGGAGAACATTGAAATCTGCTTTGTCAGCCACGAAGAGCTGAAACGGATGAATTCAGACGTCAAAGCCGTCATTCGGACCGGTGAAGCGACGCCGTATTCTAACATCATTCTTGAATCGGGGGTTACGATTTGATGAAAATTGAAATGCAGAACATCTCGAAATCCTTCGGCAGCAACCAGGTTCTGAGCGATATCAGCTTGAGCATTGAATCCGGCGAAGTCCATGCCCTGATGGGTGAAAACGGTGCTGGGAAGTCCACGCTGATGAACATTCTGACAGGCCTTTTCCCAGCTACGAGCGGCTCCATACAGATAGATGGTTTTGAGAAGAGCTTCAGTAACCCGCAAGCCGCCGAGGAAGCAGGCATCAGCTTTATCCACCAGGAGATGAACACCTGGCCGGCCATGACCGTGGTCGAAAACCTCTTTTTAGGGCGTCAAATCAAAACGAAGCTGGGAATGCTTGACAATAAAGCCATGAGAGCCAAAGCCAAAGAAGCTTTTGCGCGTTTAGGCGTAGAAATCCCGCTGGACAAGGAGATTGGCGAACTATCCGTCGGCCAGCAGCAGATGATTGAAATCGCCAAGTCATTTTTAAGCTCTCTCAAAATTCTCATCATGGACGAACCGACTTCCGCCCTGACAGAACGGGAGACCGAGAAACTGTTTAAAGTGATTGCTCAGCTGAAAGCGCAAGGCGTGGGCATTGTCTACATCAGCCACCGAATGGAAGAAATCTTCCAGATTACCGACAAAGTCACTGTCATGCGCGACGGCATTGTCGTCGACACCGTTCCCACAGCCAGCACCAGCAAAGACGAACTGGTCAAGAAAATGGTCGGCCGCGAGTTAACGGACTATTATCCTGAAAAAACGGCGGCAATTCGAGAGACGGTCTTTGAAGTTGAAAATCTGACAGACAGCAAATTCAGCGACATTTCATTCTCTGTGAAATCCGGTGAGATTCTGGGATTCGCAGGCTTGATGGGCGCAGGCCGTACCGAGGTCATGCGTGCTATCTTTGGGCTCGACCCGGTGAAACAAGGCACGATTAAGCTGAATGGCCAGGCACTTAAAATCAAGAGTCCGTCCGATGCAATCAGCCAGGGCATTGGTTTCTTGACCGAGGACCGCAAAGAAGAGGGGTTAATTCTTGATTTCACGATTAAAGATAATGTCACTCTGCCTTCAACCAAAGATTTTATACATCATGGCTTATTTGATGATAAAACCGCAGCTGATTTTGTACAGAAACTGATTGAACGTCTGAGTGTTAAAGCGACCGGCGAAAACATGATTGTAGGCGACTTGTCAGGCGGCAATCAGCAGAAAGTTGTTCTGGCAAAGTGGATTGGCATTGCGCCGAAAGTTCTGATTTTGGACGAACCGACCCGAGGTGTCGATGTTGGTGCTAAACGCGAGATTTATCAGCTGATGGACGAACTGGCTGAGCGCGGCGTACCGATTATCATGGTTTCCTCAGATTTACCGGAAATCCTCGGCGTCTCAGACCGTATTGCCGTCATGCACGAAGGCAAAATCACCGGGATTCTGAATAAGGCCGAGGCCACGCAGGAGCTGATTATGCAGCTTGCGACGGGTGAGTGTGCCGATGAAAAAACAGCCGCGGCCAACTCACAAAATAACTATCAGGAGATTCAATAAATGGCAATTCTAAAAAAATTCAGCAGCCTCACTACTCTCATCGCCCTCATTGCCTTGATGATTGTTGTCACTATCATCAATCCGAGCTTTTTGAGAACGGATAACCTGCTCAACCTGCTGCTGCAGGTCACAGCAAACGGCTTCATTGCCTTTGGTATGACTTTTGTCATCTTGACCGGCGGTATTGACTTGTCTGTAGGTGCTATTCTGGCGCTCTCCAGTGCACTCACGGCAGGTTTCATGGTCAGCGGTTTGCCCGTTTGGCTGGCTGTCATTCTGGCACTGATTATCGGTGGCCTGCTCGGCATGGTCAACGGCCTCTTTGTGGCCTTCGGAAAACTGGCGCCCTTTATCGTCACTTTGGCAACCATGACGACTTACCGCGGCTTTACCATGGTCTTTACCGACGGCAATCCAATCACCAAAGGGTTGGGGGACAGCTTCCTCTTCCAGTACATTGGACAAGGCTACCTCTTCGGCATTCCATTTCCGGTCATTTTGATGATTATTGTCTTTGTCATTCTCTACATTCTGCTTCATAAAATGGCTTTCGGCAAGTCCGTCTACGCCATCGGCGGAAACGAAAAAGCGGCCTATATTGCGGGCGTCAAACTGAACAAGGTCAAAATCATCATTTACTCAATTTCAGGTATGATGGCTGCAATCTCAGGTCTGATTGTCACGTCGCGGCTCAGCTCGGCACAGCCTGGTGCAGGGGCCAGCTATGAAATGGATGCTATCGCCGCAGTCGTATTAGGCGGCGCGTCCCTCTCCGGCGGTAAAGGTCGCCTAGTCGGCACACTAATTGGTGCACTGATTATCGGTGTCCTGAACAACGGTCTGACAATCATCGGCGTCTCAGCCTTTTGGCAGCAAGTTGTCAAAGGACTGGTCATTCTAATCGCGGTTTTACTTGACAGGTTCAAGTCGAAATCAAAATAAAAAAAGGAGATTCTCATGAAGAAATTCAAAAAAATTCTGCTAGCAGCAGTTACTGGAGTAGCTGTACTCGGATTAGCAGCCTGCGGCACAACGGGCCTGAAATCAGGCTCAGACAGCAGCTCAAAAGAGGTCACACAGAAAAAACCAAGTGAAATCAAAGTCGGCTTCTCAGTTTCAACCACCAACAATCCTTACTTCGTGTCCATGAAAAACGGACTTGAAAGCTTTGCCGAGAAAAACAGCACCAGCGTCAAAACCGCCGATGCTCAGAATGACTCAGCCACACAGTCCAACGACATGAACAACTTTATCAGCCAGAAAGTTGACATCATCATTGTAAATCCTGTGGACTCAGATGCTATTGTACCCGCAGTCAAGGCAGCCAACTCCGCCAATATCCCTGTTATTTGTGTTGACCGCGGCGCTAACGGCGGAACAGTTCTGACAACCGTCGCTTCAGACAACGTCGCAGCAGGTAAAATGGCAGCAGAATACGTTGCCAAGCAACTCGGCAAAAATGCCAACACACTGGAACTTTCAGGCACGCCAGGCGCGTCGTCAACCATTGACCGAGGTAAAGGATTTGAGGATACCGCCAAAGGCTCACTCAATATCCTTTCCAGCCAGTCTGCCAATTTTGACCGGGCTAAAGCGCTCGACGTCACACAGAACATGCTTCAAGCCAATAAAGACGTCAAAGCCATCTTTGCACAAAATGATGAAATGGCTCTAGGCGCGGCTCAAGCAGTGAAATCTGCAGGTCTGACAAATGTTCTCATTATCGGTATTGACGGTGAACCAGACGCAGATGCAGCCATCAAAGACGGCTCAATGACCGCGACAGTTGCACAACAGCCGGCCAAAATGGCAGAAGAAGCCATGCAGGCCGCTTACGACCACTACGCCGGCAAAACTGTCAAAAAGACAACCATCTCGCCAATTTATCTCGTCACCAAGGACAACGTTGACCAGTACAAGTGGTAAAATTTCCTGATTCATAACAAAACCGTCTCATCAAGCTCATCTGGTGAGACGGTTTTGTTCACTTTTCAGAGGTTTGTACGAAAATCAACCTTGACAGGAGACAAGAAGAGAGACGATATAGTATAATAACAGCACGGCAAATAGAGCCTAATTAACTCTATTGCCTGTGAGTCTGTTTAATGGAGCTAAGATGGTGACCCTTTTCAAATTCTACCAGGACAAGGAGGTCGTTACCAAAATGAGTGAAAGGAAAACAGGAATGCTTACAGCTGCTATCTCGATAGCGATTATACTGCGATTAAGATGTGAAACACGCCCGTTTTGGAGCGTAAGAATTTAGGAAATCGTGGTTCTGCCCGTAGGGCAGGTTCCGATTTATCTAATTCTCTAGCTTCAGGCGTGTTGAACTCAATTAGCGCTGGGACGATTCAAAATCGACTCGGCAATTGCTCACTGTATAAGAAAAGCACTTCGTAAGAAGCGCTAAGCTGTATAAGTTCCAGGACTTACGGCAGAGGAAGACACCAGCTTTCTCTGCTTTTTACTTAGTTATTGTAACATGTGAGTTCATAATTGTCAACTTTATGTCATTAGTTTTCCTAGTTTTTTGCAATTTATCACTTTCGAGCGATAATAAACGATATTTGTATTTTAATACTTGCAAAATAATAAAAATAGTGTATAATAATACCCAAAATTAGAAAGCAAGGAAAATTATGAAATTTAAAAAGATTGTGCTTGGAATTCTCGGACTTAGCGTAGCTGCTTCGCTTGCTGCATGCAGCAGCGGGTCAAGTTCGAAGAATGGACTGCAAAAGATACAAGATAAGGGAGAATTGACGGTCGCAATCAGTCCTGACTATCCTCCTTTTGAGTACAAAACGATTGTCGACGGCAAGGACCAGACAGTCGGCATTGACATTGATATTGCAAAAGCAATTGCAAAACATATTGGGGTGAAATTGAGAATCAGTAATATGAGTTTCGACAATGTATTAGGTGCAGTTTCTACAGGAAAGGCAGATGTGGCAATTTCTGGCATAAGTATCACAAAAGAGCGTGAGAAGACTTTCGATTTTTCCGATGCTTATTATTCGGATGAAAATGTGATTATTGTTAAGGAATCTGATTTGAGTAAGTATAATGATCTTAATGATTTCAAAGGGGAAAGCTTGGCAGGACAGACAGGTTCTGTCCAAGAAACTGCCATTAAAGAGCAGATTAAAGGGGCTAATCTCGTTTCCTTAGAGGATGCGGGCGAGGAAATCAATGAAGTGATAAATGGAAAGATTGCTGGGACAGTTATGAATTATATGGTGGCAAAGAATTATGCGGATACAAATCCTGCATTAGCAATTGCAAATGTAAAAATTCCGGCGTCGTCTGACATCTCCGGAAAGGCTGTCGTTATCAAAAAGGGTTCAAAAGAGCTGCAGAAGAAGGTGAATGAAACGATTTCGGAATTGAAGAAGAGCGGTGAAATGGACAAGATTATCGAAGAAGAATATGCTGCTTCTCAGAAAGTGAATTAAAATGAGAGAAGAACTCAACTCACTGAAAATCTATCATTCACCAGCTCTAGATGTTTTAAATTTAGGAAATAATGAAAATTTTTACAGTGACTGGAATACAAGTTTAATCACTGAAATTACTGAAATGATTAAGAAATGCTCCTTTCTAAATTACGGACCAGCGATTCACCAAGGACTTGTGAACCGGTATTCACAGTATATTAATGTTAGTTCCGATAAGATAATGCTGGGACCAGGCTCTGAAAGCCTGATTCCGCTTTTGTTTAATGCGCTTACTGAAAATAGTACAAGTGGTAAGATTCTTTCTCCAGACCCTGACTTTTTCCGTTATAAAGAAATCGCTTTAGTGCTGAACCGTCAAATGCTTCACGTTCCGTTTAACGAGGAGGATAACATCATTGAGCAATTGATTGAAAAAGCAAACCGTGAGCAAGTTGAAATGATTATTCTCTCCAATCCCAATAATCCACTAGGACGAATCTATTCTCGGGAGGATTTGATTCGTCTGCTTGAGAATACTCACTGTTATGTCGTTGTTGACGAGGCATACGCTGAATTCTGCGGAGAAAGTTTGGCGGATTTAATAGAACAAGGAAAGTATCCCCAGCTGGTTATTTTAAGAACTTTATCAAAAGCATTTGGTATTGCCAACTTACGCATCGGTTTTGCACTTGCTGCGGAAAAAATTATTCAGTTTCTCATAGCCGTTCAAGGTCCCTTTGTGGTCAGTGAAATCAATGCTAATATTGCCGGAATGGTGCTTGAACATACATCGAAAGTGGAGGAGCAAGTGCGATTAATCTGTGAGGAGCGAGATAGTTTTATTCAATACTTAACATCGTTTCCGCACATAAAAGTTTATGAATCACATGCAAATTTTGTCTATTTTATACATCCGGAAAATAAACATATTCGTCAAAAACTGCTTAAATATAAAATTGCAGTTTCGTTTTTTGAGCCAGACGCCATCCGTTTGACGATAGGAACACGGGAACAGATGAAATATGTCAAATTAACTTTGGGTAAAATCTTATCAGAATTGTGATTTCCCAGCGTTAGAGGAAAAACAAGGACAATTGTCTCTTATTTGTTAAGAAAGTTCTGCACTATTTTTGGTACAATGAAATAAAAAATCGCCTGCCCATTTGGACTTAACAGGCGATTTTTGCGCTGAATAATGCGCTACAATAGTTTTGTAAGTTCCTGTGAACAAGCTATGTGTAGCGATTATGGCCGAGCGCTTGCGCGAATGCTATTCCAACGGAGGATAAATGCTCAGTTACACGCTTGATTCCTATCTTTTCTCCAAAAAAAGACTCTGGAAAATAAACACAATTCTTGAGGAAACCGGCCTTAGCCGGCAGGAGTTTCTGGAGGACATTGAAACGATAAATCATGGCCTGGCAGTGCGCAAGGATACGCTTCTGCAGCTGAAGGACGATGTGCTCGTACTTCCAAAAACGCTGCCGGACTTCGAGAGGCTTCGCTTTTCGATCAATCCGCGGGAATTTGTCATCAAAGAGGCAGAGCGTCCTTATCTCATCTACCTGCTGGTCTTCTCAAGCTTGTCCAGCATGACGCTGCAGGACTTCCAAGACAATCTGGTCGTCAGCAAAAACACGACCATCGCGGACATTAAGCGCCTGCGGGAGATGCTCTCGAAAATGGACATTCAGCTGAAAAACTCCAGAAAGTCCGGCTTCTATCTGGAAGGCCGGGAGCTGGAAATCCGGCAGTTCGCCTGGGCAGCCATGCAAAAGCTGGAAGGCGAAAACGGCTATTTTGTCCTTTCACGTTTTCTGAATCAGGAGAATCCGCTGCGGCTGTCGCACGTTGAGCGCTGGCTGACACAGCTCACGGAGAAATTGCAGATAAGACAGGTTCAAAGCCGTTTCCTGCCGCTGCTCATGTTCACAAGTCTGCTGCTGCTGCGCAAGGAAAAGCACACATTGACAGATAATGTCCATCACCTGATAAAGCTCGAGACAGCGATTTTCGACAGTGAGCACTTGAGTCAGGCCGAAGAAGATTATTTTCTGGCCCTGCTGATTGCGGGCAGTGACGGCGACTTCAGAGACCCCGGGCTTGACTTTCTCTACCGGCTGGCCTTTCAAATCATGGAAAACGTCATGAAGCTGACGGCCATCGAGTTTGAGGATTTCACAAGGACATTTCTGGCCTTATTGTCCCATTTGACCTCGACCTACTTCCGGCTGACTTATCATTTCGAGGTGGAAAATGTTCTACTTGACCGGATTAAGCGTGAGTACCGGGATTTGTTCACGCTCATGGAGCAGGCGATTCTTCCTCTGGCAGAATTGACCGGCCCCTTGCCCGAAGCGGAACTCGGCTACTTCGTGATTCTCTTTGGGGGCGAAGTTTACAGGCGGAAGTACAGCAAGAATCCGCGCGCTCTGGTGCTCTGCGTCAACGGCATCAGCTCGAGCCTGATTATGAGCAAACGGCTCGAAAGTGTCTTTCCTTCAATGGACTTTGTGTCTGCCAGCTCAATCGGACAGTTTAAGGAAATTAGTCCGAGTTCCTACGACCTCATCTTTTCTACCGTTGCTTTACCGGCTGCTCACGGAAAGAAAGTTTATCTGATGAGTCCGCTGCCCAGTCACGAGGAGGAAGCCGCGCTGTATAATCAAGTGCTGCAGGATTTCTCACTGCCTGGCTTTCAGAAGTCCTCGGCAGTTGAGATTTTCCAGTCGATAGAGCCTTATATTCTGCTGAAGACCAGGATTAGCAAAGAAAAAATCCTCAAAATTATCGACCGGAAATTAAATAATAAAAGTATAGAAATGGAGCTAGGAAGTCCGATGTTATCAGATTTAATCAAAAAAGAGACCATCCAGTTCAGTGATCAGACGCTCAACTGGGAGGAGGCGATTCAGCTTGCCGCTCAGCCGCTCCTGAAAAGCGGCGCCATCGAAAAAAGTTACCCGGCTGCGATTATCAGCCGCGTCCGTGAATTCGGCCCTTATATCGACCTCGGTCTAGGCATCTGCCTGCCGCATGCCCGGCCTGAGGACGGCGTTAACCAGATAGGCATGACCTTTCTGCGCTGCGAGGAGCCGGTTCAGCTTCTGGACGACCCCAGCCATGAAGTCAAGCTCTTCATCCTGCTGGCCGCCGTGGACAATGAAGCCCATCTCAAGGCGCTGTCTGAACTGACGGGCATCCTGTCTGACAGTGCACGCCTGAACCAGCTCTTGGCCGCGACGAATGCCGCAGAAGTCATCAGCATCTTAAACACAAATACAGACAAAGAAAGGAGCAAATCATGAAATTTGCTTGTGTATGTCAATCAGGGCTCGGAACGAGCTTTATGGTTCAAATGAATCTGCAGTCCATCCTGCAGGAGGAAAGCGTGACCCAGGACATCAGCATTGACCACATGGATGTCGGCTCAGCCACACCCGATGCGGCGGACTATTTCTTCGTCGAGTCGACGTTGACCGCCGCCCTGCCGAATATTCCAGAGGATAAAATCGTGCCGCTGGCCTCAATCATTGACAAGGAAATTGCCCGCGCGGCGCTGAACACCGTGCTTGATAAAGAAAACATTTTACATAACTAAGACTAAGCGGCAGAACCGCAAAAGGAGAAAATAATGAATGGAGTACTGAATTTTATCGTTTCAGTTGCAACCACACCGGCGCTCTTAGTCGGTCTGATTGCCATGCTCGGACTAATTTTACAGAAAAAACCAGCCACCGCCGTCATCCAAGGCTCAATCAAAACATTTGCCGGATTTCTCGTCCTCGTCGGCGGCGCAGGAATCTTGGTCAACGCGCTGACGCCCTTTGCCTCCATGTTCCAGCACGCCTTTAACGTCAAGGGCGTTGTCCCGACAAATGAAGGCGTCGTCGCTCTGGCGCTTGTCAAATACGGCACGCCTGCCGCGCTGATTATGCTTGTCGGCTTCCTGGTCAACATCCTGCTCGCGCGCTTCACCCGCTTCAAATACATCTTCCTGACCGGTCAAGCCATGCTTTATGTTTCAACCATGGCAGCCGTTGTGCTTGCCTCAGCCGGCATGGGCACTTCCTGGGCAACGATTCTGCTGGGCGGCCTCTTTGAAGGTACCCTGCTCACAGTCACACCTGCGCTCTGCCAGCCCTTCATGCGCAAAATCACGGGGCAGGACGGCGTTGCGATGGGACACACCGGAAATATGGGTTACGCAGCCGCAGGCCTGATGGGCAAGTGGTTCGGCACGCCTGACCCCGAAAAATCCACTGAAAAGATGAAAATGCCGAAGAGCCTCGGCTTCATGCGCGACTCCACGGTTTCCATCTCACTGGTTATGATTGTCGTCTATGTGGTGCTGGCAATTGTAGCGGGTCCAAACTATGTCGAGTCCAAACTGTCAAACGGGACAAATTTCCTGATTTTCTCAATCGTTCAGGCGGGAACATTTGCTGCAGGATTTGTTGTGGTACTGCAGGGTGTGCGCATGATTCTAGCAGAAATTATTCCAGCCTTCCAGGGAATCGCTCAAAAGCTGGTTCCCAACTCGAAGCCGGCACTTGACGTTCCCATCGTCTTTCCATATGCGCCAAACGCTGTGCTCATCGGCTTCATCGTGTCCTTCATCGCAGGCGTCATCTCCATGTTCGGCATGGTGGCAATGGGCACGACAGTCATTATTCCAGGCGTCGTCGGACATTTCTTCTGCGGCGCAGCTGCGGGAATCTTCGGTAATTCTACAGGCGGCCGCCGCGGTGCGGTAATCGGTTCATTTGTGAACGGCTTGATGCTGTCATGGCTGCCGCTGGCGATTCTACCTGCACTGGGAGCCTTTCAGGCAGGTGCCTCAGTGACCTTTGCGGATACGGATTATCTGATTCCAGGCGGCATCATCGGTATGGTCGGCAAGGCTGGCTCTGGCGCGCTCATTGCGCTGATTGTCGGTTTTACAGTTGTGGTCGTCATCGTCAGCACAGTTCTGAATTCACGGGAAAAATCGAAAATCAGCAAATAATTCATCAGGGCAGTGAAAGAACAATTTTTCCACTAAGAAATCGGATATTTTGCCGAAAATACGCCCCTGTGATGTGGTATAATTAGAACTAACAAAAAGAAAAAATGGAGATGCGTAATATGTTTGATTATACTGACCAACTCGCGGTTAACACGATTCGTACACTTTCAATGGACATGATTCAGAAAGCAAATAGCGGCCATCCGGGCCTGCCCATGGGCTCAGCACCGATGGCCTATGTACTTTGGAGCAAATTTCTGAATGTTAATCCAAAGTCCGGCCGCACCTGGTCAGACCGTGACCGCTTTGTCCTGTCAGCTGGTCACGGCTCAGCAATGCTCTACAGCCTCCTGCACCTGGCAGGCTACAAAGTTACTATTGACGACCTGAAAAACTTCCGCCAATGGGGCTCAAAAACCCCTGGGCATCCTGAAGTCAACCACACAGACGGCGTTGAGGCTACAACAGGCCCGCTCGGACAAGGGATTGCCAACGCGGTCGGTATGGCTATGGCCGAGGCGCACCTGGCGGCTCAATACAACCGCGAAGGTTTTGACATCGTTGACCATTATACCTATGCGCTGAACGGTGACGGCGACCTGATGGAAGGTGTCTCGCAGGAAGCCGCTTCACTGGCCGGCAAACAGAAGCTCGGCAAACTGATTCTCTTCTACGACAGCAACAACATTTCACTGGACGGCAATCTGGACCAGGCCTTCATTGACGACGTCAAAATGCGCTTCGAGTCTTACGGCTGGCAGCATATCCTCGTCAAAGACGGTAACAGCCTGGAAGAGATTTCCACCGCAGTTGAGCGTGCAAAGGCTGAGAAAACGAAACCAACTATCATCGAAGTCAAGACAATCATCGGCTTCGGCGCTGAAAAAGAAGGCACTAATGCTGTTCACGGTGCACCGCTCGGCGTAGAAGGCGTTAAATTCGCCAAAGCCAGCTACGGCTGGAACTACCCTGACTTTAGCGTGCCAGAAGAAGTCGCACAACGCTTCAGCGAAACAATCGCAGCCCGCGGCGAATCAATGGAGCAAGTCTGGAACCGCCAATTTGAAGCCTATGCCGAGAAATACCCTGAATTAGCCGAGCAATACGAACGTGCCTTTGCCGACGAAACACCAGAACTCAATCTGACAAAACACGAAGTCAGCTCCTCCAAAGCTTCAAGAGTGACTTCACAAGAAGCCATTCAGGAGCTGTCCGTACAAATGCCGAACTTCTGGGGCGGCTCAGCTGACCTGTCAGCTTCAAACAATACCATGGCCAAAGCCGAATCTGACTTCATGCCGGATAACCGTGCCGGCCGCAACATCTGGTTCGGCGTCCGCGAATTCGCAATGGGCGCCATCATGAACGGAATCGCACTGCACGGCGGCACACGTGTTTACGGCGGCACATTCTTCGTCTTCAGCAATTACATGCTGCCGTCAGTCCGAATGGCTGCACTGCAGAACCTGCCAGTCACTTATGTCTGGACACACGATTCCATCGCTGTCGGCGAAGACGGCCCGACGCATGAACCAGTTGAGCAATTGGCCAGCGTCCGCTCAATGCCGAACCTGGACGTCATTCGCCCGGCAGACGGCAATGAAGTCGTTGCAGCTTGGCGCCACGCTGTCAACTCAATGACACGCCCAACCGCTCTGATTCTGACCCGTCAGAACCTGCCTGTACTTGAAGGCACTGCCGAATTAGCCGAAGAAGGCGTAGACCGCGGCGCTTACATCCTCTCAGAAGAAAAAGGCCAATTGACAGGCATCATTATCGCGACCGGCTCAGAAGTTGCTTTGGCTGTAGAAGCTCAGAAACAGCTCGGCGACGGTGTCCGCGTCGTATCTATGCCGTCAATGAACCGCTTTGACGAGCAGGATTCCGCTTATCGCGAGAAAGTTCTGCCGATGCGCATTCGTCGCCGCCTAGCAGTTGAAGCAGGCACAAGTTTCGGCTGGGCAAAATATGTCGGCATTGACGGAGGCACCGTTACAGTTGATAAATGGGGCGCCAGCGCACCGGCTCCTAAAGTTCTTGAGGAGTATGGTTTTACTGTGGAAAATGTCGTGGCTCAATACAAGAAACTCAATTAATATAAAAGACAAAATGGGGACAACTGTCCTCATTTTTGCTAAAATCTTAAATAAAGGAAATAAAAATGGCCGACCGCTCAAATCGAATCTACAAAATGACTTACGAATCCGTCTATCCATTGCTGCTGGCGAAAGTCGAGCGAAAAGGCCGCAGCCAGGCCGAACTCGACGAAATCATCCGCTGGCTGACCGGCGTTGCTGAGCCGTCAAAATTGACCGGCAGCTACGAGGAACTCGCGTCAACACTACAAATCAATCCCAAAGCCTCCGAAATCAAAGGCGTCATTTGCGGCGTTCGTGTGGAAGAAATAACCGATTCGACCATCAGATTCGCCCGTCAGCTGGATAAAATCGTTGACGAACTGGCCAAAGGAAAGGCGATTGAGAAAATTGAGAGGTTATAAATAGTGTCAGTATTACTTGCTTTAATCGCCGGAATCGGCTCGCTGGCCAATATATATTTCCTGGGTGAAATCGTCTGGCTGCAGTGGATTTTAACGCTTCTGGCCTGGATTGCCCTGTTCAGCTACCGCGGCCGCAAGTCAGTGAAAAGCTACAACGGCGACGGGACAAAGCTCTTCACGCTCCGCTTTGCAATTTGTATTCTGGCGGTGCTCGGCTCAACTCTGATTCTTGTCGCCAAGCTGATTGGCTGGAATTAAGTTTATGGAGCGATAATTAATGATGCAGAGAAGAAGAAAACGGAAGAAAAAGCTAAGATATGACCGAATTGTGCTAGCTCTGGGGGCTCTGATTATTTTAGGAATCGGTGTGACTTTTGCGCTCAGTCATTTTTTAGCTGCTTCAACAAAGCCAAAAGCTCCTGCTGCGACTGCCTCTTCCGGCAAAACGGCTTCTAGTTCAGCCAGGGTGGTGTCAAAAGGGACTGATAAGTCCGGCGAAATCACCTTTTTTGCCGCGGGTGACAATCTGATACACGGCATGGTTTATGGTGTCGCTCAAGGCCATTCAACAGACGGAACATATGATTTCAGTTCTTTTTATAGCGGAGTGAAAGCAGAGGTTGAAAAGACCGACATTGCTTTCGTCAACCAGGAAACGCCATTTGCCGGCCAAGAAATCGGCGGTTTATCGTCCTACCCGACTTTCAACGGCCCGACTCAGATTCTGGAAGGACTCCAGTCGACCGGTTTTGACTGGATAAACCTGGCTTCCAACCATTCGTTTGACCGCGGCGAGGAAGGAATTCTGGCCGAACTGCAGCACGTGAACCAGCTAGGCATGCTTGAGACGGGGGCAAACGCTTCGCTGGAAGACCAGAACAACATAAAAACACTGACTAAAAACGGCATCACCATCGCTTTTGACAGTTTCACCTATGGCCTAAACGGCTATGAACTGCCATCCGGGAAAGACTATCTCGTGAACCTGACAAGCAAGAAACTGATAAAATCGCAGGTTGAGGCCATGAAAAAAGTCTCAGACGTGCAGATTGTCAACATGCACTGGGGAACAGAGTACAACACCGGCGTAGACGACGAGCAGAAAGAGCTGGCGCAGTATCTGGCCGACCTCGGCGTTGACGTTATCATTGCCGAGCACCCTCACGTCATTGAGCCGCTGGACTGGATCACTGCGAGTTCCGGCCAGAAAGTACTCGTCGCCTACTCGATGGGTAATTTTCTCTCGGCTCAGGATACCAACATGGGAATGCTTGGTCTTGCCGTCAAGTGGTCAATAAAAGTGGACAAAGGACAAGTTTCCGTCGAAAATGCGACGATTTTGCCCACTATCACGGTTATCACGGGTCAATATGATTCCTACAATGCCGACTTCAATGTCAAATTTCTGAAAGATTATACAGAGCAGGACGCAGCAAGCCATGCGCTCACAGCAACCGGAAATGACATGTCGCGGCAGTTCTTCCTTAATCAGGTCGCGCAGATTATTGGAAGCCCAGAGAACATGAAAGTAGTTGATTAAGCACGATTGCGCCAGCAGACAACTCATTTAGCTCTATATTTTCAGACGATAATGCGACTTATGTGAAAATAACGTGAAATCATCGGACATTGTTGCATAATCTCATGATTTCTGGTAGAATAAAGCAAGATTATAGTATCGGAGAAACTACGCTTATGCCTGATAAAAATAAGAAATCATTCTTTGGAAATCTTTTCAGCGGTAGTGAAGAGAAAAAAGAACTTAAAGAAGAAGTTCAAAAGGAAGTTTTTGACCCAGCTCCAGAAGAAGCCTTGAAAATGGAAGAACAGAAAACTATCGAACCGCAAAAAAGTGTTGACCCATTGGAAAAATTAAAGGTTGAGGAGCCGATTCTTTCGGCTGGACCTGAAACGGCTGAAAATTCTAAAACCAATTCATCCGCTTTGGAAAATCTGGCCTTGTCCTCTCCAAGAAACGACTATACCAAAAACTATACCGAAGAATTATTACAATATCAGCACCACCAGCATGACTTCGAAGTAAGCAAGCAGAATTATGATAAAATCCTTAATGAGTACGAGACGCTTAAGCAAGGCTTGAACGAGAAACTGACAGGTTTTATCGTTTTGAGCAATACCATTAATGCAGCAAAAAAGATTTACGACGATGAAATTTCGGACTATAAAGCAGGAAAAAGCCAATATGAAGAAGATTTGAAAGGCTACAGGTTTGCAAGTGATGAACGTCAAAATCTACAGCTGAAATTGACCAATCTTCAAGCTGAATTTGAGCGCCGCCAGACACAGCTGAAAGAAATCACAGCCGCTGCCACAGAGGCTGCAGCAGAGTTTGAATCTAAGACGAATGAAAAGACTGAAAAAGAAGCAGATTTAAAATCACGAGCTGATATTTTAAGCGTGGCCACAGAAGATATGGAGCTGCTATCAGGCCGGCTTGATAAACTGAAAGCCGAATTTGAAGCAGAAGAGCCGAATTTCGAGGCAGCCAAAGACCAGTATACTTTTGTAACTCAGATTAAGAATGAATACGATACTTTAAGCACACAGTATGCCAAAATGCAAGTGCAAGAAGAAGCTGCTAAGGTTAACTTGGATGAAGTTCAAAATGTGCTGAATCAGAATAAGGTTAAGGCAGACGTTGCGGAAAAAATCGGTGATTTCACAATCACGCCGTTGAGCGGTACAGATGAGCGCTACCAGCAGGAAAAAAGTCAATTTGAAAAAACTGAGTCAAATTACCTGGAACTCAAAGAGCGCTACGACACAGAAGCCGCCAATTTTGCGCGTATTGAAAAGAATTATTCCGATTTGTCAAATTCGGACAGTGCGAACCGCGTGGCTTTGCATTATGTAACAGAAGAATATAATTCAGCAAAAACCTTGCTGAATCGTGTTCTGGATGAGTTCAAACCAGTTGAAGAAGCCTATCATGAGCAGAAAGCTGCATTTGATGTCATCGATGCAAATTATCAGAAAATGTCGAAAATGTTTTCTGAAGCGCGTGAAAATCTGCAGACCTCACAAAAACAGCTTGACGAAGCCAAACATACTTACAATAAGGTTGAAGAATCTTATGATTATATCCAGACGCAGAACGGCATCTTAGCGGCAAATCTTGCAGCCAAAGAGGGGCAATATAAAGAGATTGCTGATGATTATGAAACAGCAGTCACTAAATATGAAGCTGAACGTCAGAAATTTGACCCATTAACTGCTTCATTGAAGAAATCAACCCAAGCTCACGAAGGACTCCAGGCTAAAATCGAAAAAGCTCAGCGTGACCGCAATGAAGCACAAGCTGCCTTTGACAGGTCTTCAGAGCAATTATCCGACGTCACGAATTTACTGGCTGAGGTTAAACAGAGTTTTGATGATATCAAGTCTGACAGTGATGAAAAAGCGGCTGCACTTGAGAAACTTCAAAAAGATGCCGATAATGCCGAGGATTTAGCCGTCAAAACCTTGGAAACTGCCAAAGTCCATTACACAGATGTTTCGAGCAAGTATGAAGAGTTAGTGGAACAATATGACAAGTATTCTGAAGTTCATTCAAGCTACGGCCACAATTATAAACGAATTGACCAGGATTACCAGAAGACCGCAAGCCTCTACCGCTTGGCCGATGATGAGTACGCGTCAATTTCTGAGGCTTATCAGTCCTTTCTAGACCATGGCGCGTATGTCTCTGCGATGTATTCAGAAGTTCAGAAAACCTATGAAGCTGACAAAGATTATTATGACAAGGTTTATGAAGAGTATCAGAAAGTTCAGACCGATTTAAAAGCAGTTCAGGCAAAGAAACAGAATTTTGACCAGGCTGCTGCACATCTGAAAACCCTGTTTATTCAGGACAACAGTTTGACTTTCCCAATTTACGAGTCAACCGGCCATAACTATGTTGATAATTTCAATTTACCGACCTTGATGCGGACGGCCGTGGACTCTTTGTCTCTGAAAGAAAAGCCGCAGTTAGATGCATGGCTGACGACCTACCAGAAGATTCGTGAAGAGCTGGCTCAGGCTGCAAGCGGCTTTGCGCTCTCATTAAATCAGTACCAGGAGACTTATGACAAGTATTTAGAAGTCGGCGGCGACCGTTTGAAAGAAGTTGATGCCAATCGCGCGGCTTATACCGGTATTGATTTGGCAGGTTACGTTGCGGCGCTGGACCAGCAGGTTGCCGATTGGATGAAAGATTATGAGACGCGCGAAAAAGCCTTTGCTGTGCTGCTCAACGCCTATACTTCCTACCTTGACCGTGAGCAGCAGCTCATCAGTCTGGTCTCCGGAAATCTGAATATTCAGGAAGGGGTTCAGTCTGTCCTTAGTTTGATTAATTCCGTTCCTGACTATACAGACATGTATAGCGCAGATTACGGCGATATCAACCAGCTGGTTTCACATTTGGGAATAGCAGCAGCAGAGCTGACAAAGCCGCGTTCGGCCGAGGAGCTGAAACAAATTTTCCGTGTCAATTATTACGAGCACGGTTTGAATTTGATTAAGAATAATGTCTCAAACTTCTTGCGAATTCTGAACAGTCTTAAGGTGAATTATCATGACAGCTTAGAAAATTTGAACAAGCAGATTCAGCATTTCCAAATTACTACAGGAATTTCGACTGATAATATTCAAATCACTGGTATCGTCAATGACGACTTTGACCTTGAGCGCTATTTGAAGAGCAGTCTTGAAAAAAATTACCAGCTTTTAGAGAGCTCAGTGACTGAAGTGTCCTCACTCACTAACGCGATTCGCCGTGCAGGAGGCCTGACAAAAGTTGCCAACCGTATCATTGACACAACGGCTAACGACACACTGGTCTTTAATGACAAGCCGATTACAATGTCAGAGTCACTGATGAATACTGAAGTGACAATTAATTCGCCTCGCAATATTCCTATCCCGATTGAGCCGGACGAGCCGACAGCTGCAGTAATTGAGCCGAAGCGCCCGACAGAAATGATGGCTAAACCGGACTATATCTATCAAGTGGAGATGCCGGAAGCTGTGGAAGAAGATGAAGATATTATGATATAATCCAATTAGATTTGCTCATATCCGAAAATCAGTCTTAGGGCTGATTTTTTTCGAGTTGAACTCTGCTAAAATAAACATGTAAATAAAAGAAGCCCTTTTAATGAACAGGAAGGGTGAAAGGTAAGGCGCGACCATTGAAAGCGTCAAAAACATTAAAGCTTGCTGACAAGGCAAAGCATGGAGGTTAATTAAAATGGCTGACAAAAAAGAGAGAATCATGGATTTGATGCGTAGAGGTGTCATCACCAATGAAGAGGCACTTGAATTACTCGAAAAGATGGAAGCAGGCGATTCAACCGATTCCCAAGACGCAGAAAAGGGTGCAGAAGCTGCTTCAGAGAAAGAAATTGAATCTGAAATTAAGTCAAAAATTGATGCTGAAGGCTTTGAAAATCACCGTCAGGACACAGGTGAATCGATTAAAAATACACTGAACCAGGCAGCCGACAAGCTCTCGGATCTTTTCAAAGGCCTGTCGAAAACAGTTGATGACAATGTTGACTTTTCGAAAGGCTGGCCAAAAGTCAAGACCATTGAAAAGACAGTTGAGTTTGATATCCTTGAGCCATTTGATTCAGTGAATCTGGATGTCAAGGGCGGCAAAGTAACAGTGAAGCCAGGCGACAATGCCCACATAAAAGTTGATTACAAAATTTACGGTGCAGTCTCTGATATTGACGATTACTTGGCTGAAAATACAAAGATTTCAACCGAAGAAGGAATTCTTGAGATTTCAGCAGCTGGGCGTATCGCCGCTTATGTAGAGCTCTATTTACCAAGCCGCAGCTATGAGGACCTGACTTTCAAACTGCTTAACGGCAAAATCATGGTGGATGGCATAGAAGCCAGCAATCTGGCTGCTTCAAGCAAGAACGGCGAATTAACAATCATCAGTACAAAAGCTGACAAATTGGCTCTGGATTTAATCAATGGCGACATCAAGTTTGACGGTTCATTCGTAGATGGTCAAGTTCTCTTGACAAACGGCGGCATTCGTCTGACTCAGCATGACAATCGTGCAAAAAATCTGACAGCCAAAGTTATCAATGGTGAAGTGAAACTGTCTGTGCCGGAGCCGTTAGCACTGACAGGCCGTGTCAAGACCGTATTCGGGAGCTACAAAACTCGCCTGCGTCTGGACCAGCCCTTCGAATCCGGTAAGAGCGGAGCGGCAGTAGTTCGCTCTGGTGAAGATAATCTAACCTTCGAGCTTGAGACAAAATCAGGCACGATTTGGTTAAAGGATGGAGAATAATCTGATGGGAAAACGTTTAACAAAGTCTAAATCAAACCGGATGATATCAGGTGTTATCGGCGGTATCGGCGAGTATTTCGGACTAGATGAAAGCGTCATTACAATTATCCGTGTCATTTGGGCGTTTTCAGTATTTGTAGGAATGGGCACAACGCTTCTTCTCTATATCATCTTGGCTGTTATATTACCAAGCGCAAGCTCAGCTAGCCCCTATCAGCGTTCACCCTATGAGAAACCATGGGAAAGCAGTTCCCGGAATTCAGGAAACTTCTACCAGTCAAATCCGAATAAATATCAGACGGAGCGAAAAGTTAAAGAGGCAGAGCCGGTCAATGATGACGATAGCTGGTCAGATTTTTAAGCATAGATGCAGTGAAAAGCTGATAGTTGTACAAAAAGTATAAAACTTTTTTGGACGATGATGGCTCAAAAAATTACATATAAAATAGAACAGAAGTCAATTCGATTTCTGTTTTATTTTATTCGGAAAAACAGGCTAAATTTTCAAAATACTTCACGAATTTTTTGTAAGCTATTGCAATCGCTTTAAAATTGTTGTATTATAAACATAGATAAACAAAAACAGATAAATTCAGTGACGTAAGCTGACTCACAGCGTGAATGCTTTTACAAGGGGAATAATAACAATGAACAAAAGAATCAGGCTATTAAACATGACTCAGAAGGAATTCCTCAAGTATTTTTCGTTCACCTTTATCTGCTATGCGGTTCCTCTCATTGCAATCGGTCTTTCAAATTATCCTTATCTGGATGATACTTCACGCCGTGCCATGGGCTACACTGCTTTCGGCAACGATTATTCACGATGGGGAAGTGAGTTTTTAGCCTGGATTTTACAGGGAAGCCGGCATCTGGTTGATACAGGATTGACCAATTTTATTGTGACGGCTTTAATTCTTGCTTTGTCGAGTCTTTTACTGGTTTCGGTCATTTCAAAGGTCAATTATGTGTCGCTTTTTGTGTCCTTAATGATTGGATTAAATCCCTGGTCTTTGGGCTTGTTCTCTTTCAAATTTGATTCTCCGTTCATGGCGGTAAGTGTCTTAATGAGTATCATTCCCTTTTTATTCTGGGAGAAGCGGCAGTTTGCCGTGATTTCCTTTTTCGCGCTTTTCCTTATGTACAATACTTATCAAGCAAGCTCGGGCATTTTCCTGGTGATTTTTCTGATAAAAATTTACAGGAGCTTAACGCAGAGAATTGATGCGAAAAAGTTAAGAACGAATGTTTTAATGGGCGGTTTATCTTTTCTTCTTCCGACAATTGCCTACTTTGTCCAGCTGAAAGTTCTTCCAGTCGCAGAGGGGCACAGCAGCAATTCAATGCTGTCGCAGAATATTTTTCTTCAGCCGTTCACCAATGTCCGCCTGTTTTTGTCAGCATTCAAGTATAACAGTGCTAAGGTTTGGATAGCAATTTTCGCAGTCTTACTGGTTGTTTTCATCATAAAAGAAATCATCAATTCTGACAATAACTTAGCCTTTAGTTCACTTTATCTCACTGTTTTCTTTGTTCTTGGAACATTTCTTTCATTCGGCATCTATCTTTTTCTCCAGCAGCTGACTCCTGCTCTCAGGTACATCTATGGTTTTCCATTCTTTCTGGCTTGCCTGGCTATTATGCTGTTTGACGGGCAAAAAGAGAAAATCCGTGTGTTGGGGAGAGTAGGTAAATTTGTTCCAGTCCTCCTGTCTTTCTTTATTATTCAATTTTCGTTCGTGTATGCCGGAACTTTGCAGAGTCAGCGCGAAGCCTTGCAGCAGCAGTCTGTCAAACTAGAAAATTCTTTAGAAAAAGTTGATTTAAAAGGGGTAAAACTTTATTTTTCAGATTTCCTTTTCTCCGACTCAGCGACATTAAAGAATTCACAGAAGAATTATCCGATTTTGAACGGCGGCTATACACAGCTTTTTCTGTCAAACACTCAGACCAGCCAAGAGTTAATTCGTCTTCAGATTATGCAGAACTTGTATCTGAATACTCCTCCTGCTGAGACGATTGGGGCGGCTCAAGAGCAGACAGGCGAGTTTACTCAAGCCCAGGAACAGAACATCGCGGATGGTAAAGCTGTAAAAGTCTTGGAAAATGACCGCTGGATTGTTTATACTTATCGAAAAGAAGTTTATGTTATTGCAAAATAGCGGGAGCTGGCATTCTTTAAGACTGCCGATTTTCAGCGGATTTGTTATAATCTAATTATGCTAAAAAAATACAATTTAACCAGTAAACACCGGTTAGGCGAATCTTCAACTCTGGGGGATTTTACATATGTTCTAAAGCCCGATAGGGAAGAAATCGGCAAGGTATCAGCATACTTCGGATTTCCTTTTGACTATATCGGCGGTATTTTAGATGATTATGAAAATGCGCGTTTTGAGGTAGATGCGCACGAAAATGCGCTGCTTTTGCTGCAGTATCCAGAGCCTGCTGAGACGGGGGAAATTGAGACTTTTCCTTATGCACTGGTCAGTACGGCAAGCCATCAGGTTGTGTTCGCTTTGAATCATGAAGTAGATTTGAGCGATATTTTATCGGCTGAATATGAGGAAAAGCGTATTAGGCATCAGCTTTTCTATCATATCGTATCAGAAATGACCAGGCGATTTGACGATTACCTGCGGGAATTCCGAACGCGCCGCAATGAAATTCAAAAGACAATCAAAAAATCCACACAAAACGACCAATTGCTGGAAATGATTCGCATGCAGGCAAGTCTGGTCTATTTTCAGGAAGCGCTGGACAATAATCTGTCAGTCCTGAGAAAATTTATGGCATTATTGCAGAAAAAAGGTGAAGACGGTTTTTCAGAGCGAGTTTTTGACCTCTGCATTGAAACTGAGCAGGCAGGAAAAGAAGCACGTATTCAGTCCAAATTGATTGAAAATCTGCGTGACTTGTTCTCAAATATTGTGGCCAATAATTTGAACATCGTCATGAAAATCATGACCTCCGCAACCTTTGTTCTCGGTATTCCTGCGATAATCTTCGGCTTTTACGGCATCAATGTGCCCATTCCGGGTCAGAAATTCCTCTGGATGGTCTGGCTGATTCTGGGCGTCACACTGCTGATTACCAGCTGGGCAATCTGGCTTTTGAGAAAGAAAGATATGATGTAACAAAAAAAGCAGTTCAGGAGAAAACTGCTTTTTTTGTCGTTTTTAGTGAAAGATGGGCAAGCTCATGAGATAGCCGCCAACAGTAAAGATAATCATGATTAGAAACATGAGCACAATGACAACCTTGACAAAAGTCATAAAAGGAGTCGATTTCTTTTTGTATTTAGCCATAATGCTATTATACACTTTTCCTTTTAAATTTCAAGAACCATTAGCGGACAATCAGAGTGTCACAAGGTGCCCGATTGATGATGTACTGAGCGACAGAACCGATGAAAATGCGCTCAACATAGGAAAGTCCTGTTGCGCCGAGCACAATCAGGTCAGCGCCTTCCTCTTTGGGAATTGTCTGGCCAAGCATGACTTTCGGCGAGCCGAATTCAACGCGCGGCTTGACTTTTTCAACCCCAGCTTGATGTGCTTCATCGGCGAAATCCTTAATCAGATTTTCTGCGCCTTTTTGCGTGTCTTCGGCCAAAACTGCACTGCCGTATGATGCAAGCGACTGATAGGCGCGCAGGTCGATGATGTTAATCAGAATGAGTTCGGCCTTGTTGCGCAGTGCGATTGCAACTGCTTTGTCAAATGCCTTTGTGGCTTCTACGGAACCGTCAATTCCAACCACTATTTTATGATAATTGTCAACCATTTTTGCAAACCTCCATTTCCTTACTCTAATTTTATCACTTCTTTATGAAAATTTCACGAATTTGTTGTATGATATTATCATGATTTACTTTGACAATGCCGCGACAACGGCGATAAATCCTTTAGTACTGCGGACTTACAGCGATGTGGCGACACGCATCATGGGGAATCCGTCAAGCTTGCACAACTTAGGAACGACAGCGGCGCGCCTGCTTGACGCCTCCAGACGGCAAATCGCCGAGCTTTTGGGCGTCGAATCAGAAGAGATTTTCTTTACCAGCGGCGGTTCCGAGGGGGACAATTGGGTGTTAAAAGGATTGGCTTTTGAGAAGCAGCAGTTCGGAAAACATATCATCATTTCCAGCATTGAACATCCAGCTGTCAAAAATGCTGCAGAGTGGCTCACGAGCCAAGGTTTTGAGGTTGACACTGCGCCTGTGGACAAAAACGGCTTTGTCAAGCTGGATGCACTGGCCGATTTGCTGCGCGATGACACTATTATTGTCTCTGTGATGGCCGTGAACAATGAAATCGGCTCAATCCAGCCGCTGAGAGAAATTTCTGAACTCTTGGCCGACCGGCCGACGGTCAATTTTCATGTGGACGCAGTACAGGCAATCGGCAAACTGCCGCTGGCGGATTTCATGCTTGCGCGCGTTGATTTCGCGACCTTTTCAGCGCACAAATTTCACGGCCCGCGCGGTGTGGGCATTGTCTACGCGAAGTCAGGCAAAAGAATCACCCCGCTGATACACGGCGGCGGCCAGGAATCAGGCCAGCGTGCTACAACTGAAAACCTGCCTGGAATTGCAGCCGCTGCGAAAGCACTGCGCCTGGCGCTGGAGGATGATGCGGCCAAACGTCAGCATGTCCGCGCCATGAAGCAGACCATCTACGACGAAATGCTCAAACACTCTGAAGTTGTGCTTTTCAGTCAAATGGATAATTTTGCTCCAAATATTCTCACCTGGGGAATTCCGGGGATTCGCGGAGAAGTGGTCGTGCACGCCTTTGAGGAGCACGAGATTTACTTGTCTACAACTAGCGCCTGTTCGTCCAAAAAGAATGCAGCCGCAGGAACTCTGACCGCGATGAAAGTTGAGCCTAAGCTGGCAACCAGCGCCGTGCGAATCAGCCTTGACGCGCTCAATACGATGGCCGAAGTCGAGCAGTTTCTGACAGTTTTCCGTCGGGTTCTGGAAAAATTAACTTAAAAATGGGTTGAACACTCTTTCCTCGCCGATGGTTGTGTGTTCGCCGTGCCCGGGATAGACTTTGTAGTCGTCCGGTAAGGCCAGCAGCTCTGTTTTGATGGACTGGATGAGCTGATTATAGTTACCAGTCGGCAAATCTGTTCGGCCGATGGAATTTTTGAACAGTGCGTCGCCGGAAATTACCATTCTTGCGTCGCTGAACACGAGGCTCACGCTGCCGATGGAATGTCCCGGCGTAGCCCGAACCTCCAGCTTGAAATCGGCAATCTCCAGCTTTTGACCGAAGCTGTAGAAATTCGTCGCACTCGGTGCCAGCGTAGCTTTTCCCATCATAAAAATCGAGCAGTTATACTCCGGTTCATGGGGCCAGTCTTTTTCGGCTTCGGCCAGCCAGATGGGCAGCTCGGGAAATTTTTCGTGCACGGCGGACAGGCCCATGATGTGGTCAAAATGCGCGTGCGTCAGTAGAACAGCCGCAGGGTTCGTCAAATCCGGCAGGTACTGGAGGCCGGAGCCCGGGTCAATCAAGAGCTGCGCGCCGGAATCAGAGGTCAGCAGATAGGTATTTTCCACTGCAACAGAATTGACATATTTTTGAAGTTTCATGACATTATTTTAACAGTTTAGGGACACTAAGACAAGGACAGTCCATTTTCGGCCTGTTTTGGGGCCGATATGGTATAATAGAAAAAATACATGAAGCTGTTCCAAAAGGAGAGTGAATAAATGGTCTCGAAAAAGAAGAAAATTGCGGCAGGTGCAGCCTTTACCGTAGGCTTGGCGGGCATTGGCGGAATCACGGCCAGCGCTGAAAGCATTCAGAATATTGCGGCGTCCGCTGTGCCGGTTGCCAATGAATACGGCCTTTATCCGTCGGTCATGATTGCGCAGGCGATTTTGGAGTCGGGCAGCGGCTCAAGCGAGCTGGCTTCGCAGTATAATAATTATTTCGGCGTTAAGTATACGTCCGGCTCTAGCGTTGAAATGCCGACGACGGAATATATTGACGGCGTTGCCCAAACTGTGACGGAGTCTTTTCAGGTCTACGGCTCGGCGGCAGAGTCTTTTGCGGCACATGCTGAACTCTTGAGCGGCTATTATCCAGGGACTCTGGTTGCAAATACGAGTTCTTATCTGGATGCGCTGGATGCTCTGCAGGGACGTTATGCGACAGACCCGAACTATGCCGGTCTGCTTAACAGCATTATCACTAGTTATGATTTGACGGCCTATGACGGCGGCGCGGGCTATACAAATACGGCGGCAGCTGCTGCACCAGCCGGCAGTTATGTTGTCCAATCCGGCGACAGCCTCTGGTCAATTGCCCAGGCCAATGGGACAACAGCTGAAAATCTGGCCGCAATCAACGGCATTGACCAGAATTCAATGCTGCAGATTGGCCAAAGTATCGTTTTGTCCGGCAGTACAGCCGCTGACACGAGCGCCAATAATGCTGCTGCAACAGGCACATACACTATCCAATCCGGCGACAGCCTCTGGACAATCTCTCAGGCAAACGGCACGACAACTGCAAATCTGGCGGCGCTGAACGGGATTGACGAAAATTCAATTCTGCAGGAAGGCCAGCAGCTTGTTTTGTCAGGCCAAGCAACAGTAGCGGACAGCACAGTCAGCACAGGCACTTATACCGTCCAGTCGGGCGACACTCTCTGGTCGATTGCAGCAAGCAGCGGTCACAGCGTGGACGATTTAGCCGCCATGAACGGACTGTCAGATGCAAATGTCCTCGCTGTCGGTCAAGTCTTAAATATTTAGTCTTTTTAAAACCAAGGAGACAGTTGTGAAAACTAAAAGTTCTGAAAAAAATCAAGTCATGTGTTTTTACGTGGGCTGTCGTGCTCAGGTGTTTTTTCGATGTTGACTGTAGAAACTGTTTTAAACTGAAATGACGTAAGTCCGTTTTCTGTTTGGCAGAAGCGGATTTTTTATTCTAACAATGGAGATTTAATACTCTGTACAGAGATTTGGAAATGGTATAATTGAGGGAACTAATATGAAAATTGCTAAAAAAATTGTAGGGTTTAGTTTTGCGGCTGTCAGTGCGCTGGCTCTGCTGACGGCCTGCTCGTCTGCTGCGTCTGAAAAGAGTGCTGGGGCTGATAAAACTGAGACCATTGTCATCGCGACGGATGGGGCGACAAAGCCTTTTGACTATACGGAAAACAACAAGCTGACCGGCTATGATATTGAAGTGGCGCGGGCGGTGTTCAAGAAGCTGCCGCAGTATCAGGTCAAGTTTCAGGTGACGGATTTCGCGACGATTGTGACGGGGATTGACTCGGGGCGTTATCAGATGGGGGCGAATGATTTCGGCTGGACGGCGGAGCGTGATGAGAAGTATTATTTTTCATCGCCTTTGTCCAAGTCGGATAATGCGGTCGCGGTCAAGTCTGACGCCAAAGTTTATAAGAGTTTAGCGGATTTGGCCGGCCTGTCGACAGAGGTGAATGCGGCGTCGAATTATGCTAAGATTCTGCGGGATTATAATGATAAAAATGCTGATAAGGCTGTGAAGGTCAATTATGTTTCTGGCCAGTCGCCATTTTCGAATCGTCTGTCAGACACGGCTTCCGGCAAGATTGATTTTGTGCTCTATGACGCGATTTCGCTTAAACAGTCGATTAAGGACATGGGCTTTGACAGTCAGCTCAAGGTCGAGAAGATTGATGCCACGTCCTCAGATGCGGAGCATGACGGCTATGAGTATTTTCTCTTTGCCAAGACGGATGCGGGCAAGAAGCTTCAGAGCGCTGTGAATGCCGAGTTGAAGAAGCTTGAGGCGGACGGAACATTGAAAGAGCTCTCGGAGAAGTATTTGGGCGATGCCTTTGTGCCGGCTGCAGATAAATTTTAGGCGTGAGCGTGGTTAGGGTTAGGATATGAAGAAAAAGAATAGTAAGTTACCTTATTTTATTGGAATCGGCGTGCTGCTGGTGATTCTGCTGGCATTGGTCATCCCTTTTCTGGTACTTTCGGGTAAATACAGCTTCAACGCCTTCTGGGGAATGTTTTTTGACAAGATTTTCAATCTGAAGGCTTTTGTGGATGCTTTTCCGCTGATTATTGCGAAAATTCCTGCGACGCTGATTGCCACCTTTATCTCGGCCATTGTCGGGCTCTTTCTGGGCCTGCTGCTGGCGCTTATAAAAATCAACAAGGTGCCGGTTCTGAATCAGCTGCGGGCACTCTTTGTCAGCTTTATCCGCGGGACGCCGCTGATTGTCCAGCTTTACCTGTCCTACACTGGTATTCCGCTGATTCTGCAGGCCATCAACCTGAACTACGGCACGCACTGGAACGTCAACGGGATTTCTGAGCTCTTTTACGTTATCCTGGCGTTCGGCTTAAACGAGGCGGCCTACGGTTCTGAGACGATTCGCTCGGCCATTGAGTCGGTGGACACCGGCCAGATAGAGGCCGCAAAGTCGCTCGGCATGACCAATTTCCAGGTCTTCATGCGCGTGACCTTGAAAGAGGCCGCAGTCGTAGCCACAGCACCTCTAGGCAATGCGCTCATCGGCCTGCTCAAAGGCACATCGCTGGCGTTCGTCGTCAGCTATGTCGAGATGACCGCCCAAGCCCAGATTACCGGCGGCTCGACCTTCCGCTTCTTCGAGAACTACCTGGCTCTGGCCGTGCTCTACTGGATTATGTGCATCATCTTGGAAATCCTGATAGGGCGGGTGGAAAAATGGCTTCGCATTGAAATGAAAGATGAGCGCAAGAACCCTGCTAAGATTTCACTGAGCCGCAGTCCGTTTGACCCCGAAACCATTGTCCGCACTGAAGAAAAAACGTCAACTGTCCATAATAAGGCTGGAGGTGTGTAATTTATGATAAAAATTTCCAAGCTCACAAAATCATTTTCAGATGAAAAGGTTTTGGACAATATCAGTCTTAATGTCAGCGAAAGTGACGTAGTGGCGATTATCGGCGCATCCGGCGCGGGTAAATCAACTTTTCTGCGCTCAATTAATTACCTGGTTGAACCTGACAGCGGCTCTATCACGTTTGATGACGGCTTTGAAGCCGATTTTGCGGCAATGACGAAAAATCAGATTCTGGAGCTTCGCCGCCGCACCGCCATGGTCTTTCAGCAGTTCAACCTTTTCGAGCGCCGCACCGTGCTGCAGAACGTTATGGAAGGGCTCACTCAGGTTAAGAAGATAAATAAGGCCGAGGCCGAAAAAGAAGCCCGCGAGGAGCTGATAAAGGTTGGTCTGGAAGACCGTCTGGACTACTATCCTAAGTTCCTGTCAGGCGGGCAGAAGCAGCGTGTCGGCATTGCCCGTGCCTTGGCCATGAAGCCTGAGCTGCTGTTATTGGACGAGCCGACTTCAGCGCTTGACCCGGAGCTGGTCGGCGAGGTTCAAGACTCGATTCTGCGGGCGGCGAAACAGGGACAGACCATGATTCTCGTCAGTCATGAGATGGACTTTGTCTACGAAGTGGCCACAAAAGTCTATTTTCTTGACCAAGGGCAGATGATTGAATCCGGCAGCTCGGATGAAGTCTTCAATCACCCGAAAACAGAGCGCATGAAACAGTTTCTATCAAAGAATAAGAGGTTTGGCTTGAGATGATTAATTTAGTTTTACAATTTTACATTCCGGCATTCCTGATTACACTTGTGATTGCGGTGATTCTCAGTCTGATTTATACGATTATTTTCCTGACTGGTAAAAGCAGCCGGCGAAAAAGACGGGCCAGCCGCTTTATGCATGAGCTTTTAATCTTGAATTTGCTGGTAATTCCAGTGCTGAGCTTTGCGATTCTGTCTGTGATGGTGGTCATGCGCTCTTTGGCCGTCTGAGCAGAGTTTTTGTCTAAATGGCAAGTTCATGATAAAATAAATTTACACTTGTAAACGAAAGAGGACTTAAAAATGAATGAAATATATGACTTGGTAATAATCGGCGCAGGCCCCGGCGGTATGACATCCGCCCTTTATGCGGCCCGCAGCAATCTCAAAGTGCTCTTACTGGAGCAGGGGGCGCCCGGCGGCCAGATGAACAACACAGCCGAAATCGAGAATTATCCCGGCTACGGACAAATCATGGGTCCTGAGCTATCAATGAAGATGTACGAACCGCTCGAAGCTCTCGGCGTCGAAAATGCCTACGGCATCGTCCAGTCAGTCGAAAACGGCGGCCAGATAAAACGCGTCATCACTGAAGATGCCGTCTATGTGACAAAAGCAGTGATTGTGGCAACAGGCGCACGCTACCGTAAACTCGGCGTTCCCGGCGAAGAAGAATATGCGGCCCGCGGTGTGTCATACTGCGCAGTCTGCGATGGGGCATTTTTCCGTGACAAAGAGATTCTAGTGATTGGCGGCGGCGATTCTGCGGTTGAAGAAGCCATGTTTCTGACACGTTTCGGTCGCGAAGTGACAATCGTGCATCGGCGCGATGAACTGCGTGCTCAGAAGATTATTCAAGAACGTGCCTTTAAAGACCCGAAGCTGAAATTTATCTGGGACACTGTGCTGGAAGAGATTTCGGGCGATGAGCGTAAAGTTCAGTCGGTCAAATTAAAGAATGTCAAGACGGGCAAAATTACGGAGAAGGCTGTTCAAGGCGTGTTTATCTATGTCGGCCTGATTCCGCAGTCAGCGGCTGTGGCGGAGCTCGGTATTACAGACGCCGATGGCTGGATAAAGACGGATGAGCGCATGCATACGGCGATTCCTGGCGTTTTCGCGATTGGGGATGTGCGTCAGAAGGATTTGCGTCAAATCACGACTGCTGTGGGCGACGGGGCTTTGGCGGCGAATGAAGCTTATAAATATATCACCAGTTTGTAATTTTGGACACTTACATCAAGGCAATTTCTTGCCTTTTTCAGGCTTTTAGGGTATAATAACTTAAGTTATGCAGAAAACAATTTATGACGTTTTAATCGTGCTATTGCTGGTGGTTTCCTTTATCATTCTGATTGCGATTTTACTTCAGCCTTCGCGCCAAGACGGGTCGGCTGGCCTCTTTTCGGGTTCCAGCGGTTCTGATGATTTGTTTGAGCGTCATAAGGCACGCGGTTTTGAGGCAGTTATGCAAACATTCACGGCCGTGATGATTGGACTCTGGATGCTCATCGGCTTTGCGCTTGTTATTTTATCAACAAAATGAGAGAAGCCGGCAAACGGCTTTTTCTTGTGCCGTTTTATAAAATACTAATGAACAGTTTGATTGGAATATGAAAGAAAAAATTTTAAATTATTTGCGGCAGAAGCCGAAGATGTCGGTGACGACGCGTGAAATGGCGAATGACCTTGGGCTGGCAGCAGCCAAGGATTTTCGCGAACTGGTAAAAATCCTGACTTTAATGGAAAAGGAGCAGCTGATTGACTTTACAGACTTTGGGACGGTCAGCCTGCACAGTTTTGAGCCTGAATTGACGGGAATTTTCCATGCTAATGCGGCTGGTTTCGGTTTTGTGACGATTGACGCAAGCGAGCCGGATGTTTTCGTGGCGAAAGGCCAGACAGCTTTTGCGATGGACGGCGATGAGGTCAGCCTTGTGATTTCTAAAACGGCAAATCCTTTATCCGGTACGGCGGCGGAGGGAAAAATCACTGCGGTTAAGTCGCGTAACTGGAGTCGTGTTGTCGGCGAATTTAAAAGCACAGACACTGAGGGCTTTATTGGTCAGATTGTCAGCCGTGAGCGAAAATTCAACTGGCAGATACTGGTTTCCGGTAAAGGTTTGAAGGCTGCGCCTGGGCAGGTCGTCTCTGCTGAAATTATTGATTTCCCGAGCCAAAAATTCCCGACAACAGTTGTGGCTGCAATCACCAAGGTTATCGGAAACAGCGATGACAAGGGCATGGATGTGCTGGAGGTGCTTGAGGGTATGGGCATCCGCAGTGCCTTTCCTGAAGCTGTGACGGCTGAAGTGGCTGCGATTCCGAGTGAGGTTACTGCTGCTGATTTACGCGGGCGGGAAGATTTCCGCGGAGAAATTGTCTATACGATTGACGGCGCGGATGCTAAAGACCTGGATGATGCGATTCATGTCAAGCGGCTCGATAATGGACATTATGAGCTGGGTGTGCATATTGCGGATGTGTCGCATTATGTAAAAATGGGCACGGCGCTGGACAAGGAGGCGCTGGAGCGCGGAACTTCAGTTTATGTGACGGACCGTGTGGTGCCAATGCTGCCGGAGGCGCTGTCTAACGGCATTTGCTCGCTCAATCCGCAGGTGGACCGGCTGACGCAGTCCTGCGTCATGGAGATTGACCAGGCAGGGCGGGTTGTTGAGCACAGAATTGTACACAGTGTCATCAAAACGACTTACCGGATGACTTATGATGATGTGAATCTGATAATTAATGGTGATGCCGCAACATCGGCATTATTTGACAAAATCACGGAATCTGTAAAAAATGCGGTCAGGCTGCATAAGATTCTCGCGACCATGCGGCGTGAGCGCGGGGCATTGGATTTTGCTGAGAACGAAGCACGCATTCTCGTAGATGAGAATGGGGTTCCTACAGAGATTGTCAAACGCGAACGCGGCCTGGCAGAGCGGATGATTGAGTCCTTTATGCTGGCGGCCAATGAGTGCGTGGCGGCGCATTTTGCCCGTCTGGATTTGCCCTTCATCTACCGGATTCATGAGACACCGAAAGCAGAAAAGTTGCAGAAATTTATCGACTTGGCTGGAACTTTTGGCATAAAAACCCCGGGAACTGCGAATCATATGGAGCAGAAGGATTTGCAGGAGATTTCCCGCCGGATTGCCGGTCAGCCTTATGAGCAGGTGCTGTCAATGCTGCTGCTGCGCTCGATGCAGCAGGCGCGCTATTCTGAGCACAATGTCGGGCATTTTGGTCTGGCGGCGGAGGATTATACGCATTTTACGAGTCCGATCCGGCGTTATCCGGATTTGCTGGTGCACCGTTTGATTGACGACTATCTTGAGGGGACATCCAAGGCTGATTTCTGGGCGGAAAAGATTCCTGAGATTGCTCAGCAGAGCTCGTCGCGTGAACGCCGTGCCGTGGATGCGGAGCGTGAAGTGGACAAGATGAAGAAGGCTGAGTACTTGTCGGCCTTTGTGGATATGGAGTTTAACGGGATTGTCTCGAGCGTGACCGCTTTCGGCGCCTTTATTGAGCTGCCGAATACGGTCGAGGGCTTGATTCATGTGAATTCTTTCAAGAAAGAATACATGCGCTATAATGAGCGTGATTTGTCGCTGCGCTCGGAGAAGACGGGGCTGACGCTCAGAATTGGCCAGCCGATTCGGATTAAGGTTGTGCGCGCTGACAAAATGACGGGTGAGATTGACTTTGCTTATGTGAAATCTGATTTGGATGTTTTTGAGAAATCTGCTAAAACCGGGAAATCGGACAGAAAAGGACGGAAGGTTTCTGGGAAAGTTTCTGGAAAGACTTCGGGCAAAGCCTCGGCAAAAACGACAGCGAAACCTGGGAAGGGTAAAAAATCAGGCAAACACCCATATACCATGTCTGAGAAGAAGCCCAAGCAGGCGTTTTATAAGAAAGTTGCGAAAAAACAGCAAAAACGAAAGAAAAAATAAGATGTGAAGCGCGCCCGTTATGAAGCGTAGAAATTTACCCCTAAAGGGGAAAGCGACCTCTAAACCGCTAAAGCGGTAAGAGTCTGCTTAGGAAATCGCGGTTCTGCCCGCAGGGCAGGTTCCGATTTATCTAATTTCCTAGCTTCAGGCGCGCTGAACTCAGTTAGGAATGAGATGGTGAAAACAGCTTTAGACAAGCCCTTGGCACAAAATAAAAAAGCCAGCCATGATTATGAAATCGTGGAGACTTTTGAAGCTGGGCTTGTATTGACAGGGACGGAAATTAAATCTATCCGCGCGGGCAAAATTCAGCTGCGCGACGGTTTTGCACGGGTCAGAAACGGCGAGGTCTGGCTGTCCGGCGTTCATATTGCCGAATACACACAAGGCAATATTTTTAATCATGAGGAAATGCGTACGCGTAAGCTTTTACTGCATAAAAAGCAAATTGCCCAAATTGAAAAGCAGCTGCAGGACGGCGGTATGACTTTCATTCCGCTGAAAGTTTACCTGAAGAACGGCTTCGCCAAGGTGCTGATGGGCCTGGCGCGCGGGAAGCATAATTATGATAAACGTGAGTCAATCAAGCGTAAAGACATTAATCGTGATGTGAAGCGGCAGTTGAAGAATTATCAGACACGGTAATGACTTTTCCTCGTTCGAAGAAATAATAAGCCACATTGTGCCGTCAATGTGGTTTTCGGTCGGCATCGCGAACTATATTTTAGCGCGTAAATGTTACCTGAAAACTTGTCTCAAGCCCGCCAACACTCTCAACACTGATTTTCCCGCCAAGCTCAAGCAGATTCTTCTGAACAATCGCCAGCCCGAGCCCAGTGCCTTTCGGATTCATGCGGCCGGCGCTTTCTGCTCTGTAAAAACGCTCAAAAATCCTGTTTTTCTCGACTTCGCTGAGTCCTTGCCCGGTATTTGTGATGCTGAAATTGATGGTGTCTTTGTTCTGATGCAGACGTAAAACAACTTTCCCGTTGAGATTGCTGTAAAAGACAGCATTTTCAATAAGATTTTTAAAAATTGCCCGGAGTTTTTTCTCGTTGCTCATGAAAGAAATTTCATCAAAGCTGGTCTCAATGTCCAGTTTTTTGCGCTCAATTTCTCGCTGAAACTGCGCCAAGGTCTGCTCAAGCAGCCTCTTGAGATTGACCTCTGTCTTTGAAACCTGTCCCGCTGGAGTCTGCGAGAGCAGTAGAATGTCCGTTACCAGTTCAAGCAGGCGGTCGCTTTCTGCGGCAATGAGCCGGACAAATTCCTGTTTTTTCTCCTCGGTCAGCTCCGGATGAGTCCCCAAAAGCTCGGCGAGTCCATGAATTGAGGCAATCGGCGTCTTGAGCTCGTGCGAAACATTGGCGATGAGCTCCTTCTGTGCCTGCAGCGCATTGCGATAAGCCGTGACATCACGAAGGGTGACGAGAAAGTTATTGTTTTCGGACATCGGTAGGAATTGTGTCTCAAAATCCTGATTCAATGCCTCAAAATGAATCAGTGCCTCGGCCGGACTGGGATTAAGCATTTTTCCGAGCAAAAAGTTCAGAAAATCAAGCTGGCCGCTGAACTGGCTAATCTCCGAATGGCCCGGGAATTCACGCTCAAACGCCCCATTCCCGTAGCGGATTTTCCCATAATTATCATAAATAAAAATCGGAAAATTGAAAAATTCTGTAAATTCATAAGGCTTCTCAGTTTCCGTCTGCGGGACAATGGCCGGCTCCTGCGGTGCTCCGCCGTCAACTTTTCGCCCTTTAAGAATCAGCGCTAACAACACAACGTAGAAAATCACAACAACGACAATCATCAGCTGAATCGACCCGCTGGCACTCGTTCTCTCCTCTGTCAAAGCGAGAAAGCCCAGAATCTGTCCATTTTCATAGTAGGCCTTGGTGATGGTCAGCTGGCTGTTTTTGACCTGGCGGCTGTAGGAGGCCCCATTCTTGATGGCGTTTGTGGCATCTGACTGAGTATTTCTCGAAAGCTGCCTGACTGATGTGCCGGCGGCTTTGTCAGGAGCGTCAGTGAGGATGACTTTGTCCAGCTCACTGTTTATGCGCGTGGTATCAGCGCGCAGCGCGTTTTCCCGCAGCATAAAAATCGAAACTGCCAGAAGGACAGCTGTAAGAAAAGTTACCAGTAAAATTGATTTTTTAGTATTTTTCATCGAAAATATACCCGAATCCGCGTTTTGACTTGATGAAACGGTTGTCTAGCTTTTTTCGCAGGCGGCCGACGAGGACATCGATGGTGCGCGTTTCGACGTCTGCATTGGTGACGCCCCAGAAGGCCTGCAGCAAGGCGTCACGGCTGACGATTTCCCCCTGATGTCTGATGAGAAACTCCAGAATGTCGAACTCGCGCCTGGTTAGCTCAATCAGCTGCCCGTCAAGTTTGACCGCCTTTTTTTGAAAATCGACCTGTAAATCTGCCGACTCAAAGTTTTTAGAGTCGGACTTTTTGTAATCCTGCGCCCGCCGTATCAGGCCTTTGGCTCGGAGCACGACTTCCTCCATGTTGACCGTTTTATCCAGATAGTCATCGGCTCCGAGGTCAAGCCCGGACAGGCGCATCTCTTCGTCGTCGCGGGCGGTTAAAATCAATATGGGAACAAAATTCTTCTCCTGACGCAGAATCTTGACCAGGTCAATGCCGCTGAATTTCGGCATCATGACGTCAAGCAGAAGCAGGTCGAAATCATGCTGCCGCGTCAATTCCAAGGCTTCCTGCCCGTCATGAGCCAGTGTCACGTCAAAGTCAGCCGCTTGAAAATGAAAGTCCAGCAGCGTGAGAATTGCCGGCTCATCATCTGCAATCAATATTTTCTTCATGCTTTTATTTTAACAGAAGAAGCGGCAGAATCGGCGCTGGACAATTACATTTACAAACTATTTACATTTCGTTTACTAAAGGTTTACCTGAAAATTCCGGATTCCATGTTAAGATGAATTTGTGAATAAAAGTTCACATTCAAATTGACCCAAAAAAGGAAAAAACAATGAAAAAGAAACTTATTCTTGGTCTGGTCGCTGGACTTTCACTCGTTACTTTAGCTGCCTGCAGCAGCACTAGCACCTCTGACGGCTCAGGTTCATCAGCTTCCAGCTCAAGCAAGGCTCTTTCCGGAAAAGTAATTGCCGGCGGCTCAACTGCCCTGCAGCCATTGGCTCAGCAAGCGGCTGAAGAATTCATGGCAGATAATCCTAAAGTCCAATTAACTGTTCAAGGCGGCGGCTCCGGCGTCGGTCTGACACAAGTAGCCGCAGGCACTTTCCAGATTGGTAATTCAGACATTTTCGCCGAAGAAAAAACTGGACTGGACACTTCAGCCCTGACTGACTACAAAGTGGCCGTGGTCGGAATTGCACCTATTATCAATGCTGACAATTCTGTCTCAAATCTGACGCAGGACCAGCTGATTGACATCTTTACTGGTAAAGTAACAAACTGGAAAGACGTCGGCGGAAAAGACCTGGAAATCACCGTTATCGGCCGTACAGAAGGCTCCGGTACACGTGTGAATTTCGACAAATTTGCGCTTAAAAACAGAGAAGAGGTCGCAGGCCCTACTCAGGACGCCACAGGCGCCGTTGTCACAATGGTCGGACAGACGCCGGGCGCAATCAGCTATGTCGCACTCAGCTACATCAGCACCAGCGACACAATCAAAGCAGTCAAACTTGACGGTGTAGAAGCGACAAATGAAAATGTTGAAAGCAATGACTGGAAAGTCTGGGCTTACGAGCATATGTACACGAACACTAAGAAAGAAACAGATGCAGATAAAGCATTCATTGATTATGTTGCATCAGACACAGCAGATATTGAAAAACTCGGCTACATCGCAGTTTCAGATATGAAAGTTGACCGTGATGCCGAAGGCACAGTCACTAACAAGTAAAGAGCTTCTAATTCTAGTTTTGTACAATTGAATATATTTGGTAGGCTGCTCCTCTCATTGCCTGAAAAAGTAGTGAAAGGAGCAGCCAAATTGCTGAAAATGGACATTAATAGTCGATTTTTTGACTTTTGAAAAGAACTTATGTTAAAATCAGAGTATGAAAAATCGGAGAAAGAACTTCCTCTTGGTAATGCTCGCGGCATTATTTCTGTCAATCCTGAGCGCCTGCGGTGCCGGAAATAAACAGGTGATTGCCGGCGGCTCAACAGCGCTGCAGCCTTTGGTCGAGCAGGCTTCACTGAACTATATGAAAACCAATACGGAGAAGATTATAATGGTCCAGGGCGGCGGCTCTGGTGTGGGTCTCGCGCAAGTTGCTGCGGGCTCTTTTAAGATTGGAAATTCAGATATTTTTGCGGAAGAAAAATCCGGGATTGACGCCTCGAAGCTGGTCGACTACAAAGTCGCCGTTCTGGGCATCGCGCCGATTGCCAATGGAAAAGTTTCGGTCTCAAATCTGACACAGCAGCAGCTCATTGACATCTTCACCGGCAAAGTCACCAACTGGAAAGAAGTCGGCGGACAAGACCTGGCGATTACGGTCATCGGACGGACTGCCGGCTCCGGAACCCGCGTCAATTTCGATAAATACGGCCTAAATAATGCCACTGAGATAAACGGCCCCACACAAGACGCGTCGGGCTCAGTTGTACAGCTAGTGGGTCAGACCCCTGGCGCCATCAGCTATGTGGCCTTCAGCTACAGCTCAAAGCCGAATATCAAGGCGCTGAGCATTGACGGCGTTGAGCCTGATTACACAAACGTTGCCGACAATGCCTGGAAAATCTGGTCTTACGAGCACATGTACCTCAACAAGTCCAATGACAATACCGTCGAGGAAGATTTCATCAAATATGTTGCAGATGACAGCAAGAATCTGGAGTTGCTCGGCTATTATAAAACCTCTGCAATGAAAGTCGACCGCGACGCCGACGGCAACGTCACGAAAATCAAGTAATAGTGTTAAACTCAAAGGAGACGGTTCACAGTGATTCACTGTGAACCTATAAGTATAAATATGGAAAATCAGCACTCAGAAATCCGAGAAAAATTACTATCCGGTAATAAAAATTCACGTCTCGAAAAATTCGGCCGCAGCCTCACGTTCTTTTGTATTGCAGTCATCGTTTTCGTGGTCGCTCTGATTCTAATTTTTGTTGCACAAAAAGGTTTGTCAACATTTTTTTCAGACGGCGTGAATCCTTTCAGCTTCCTCTTCGGCACGAACTGGTCACCCGGCTCAATTGGGCCTGACGGAAAACCTGCGGTCGGCGCCCTGCCGATGTTTACAGGCTCACTAATTGTAACCGTCTTGTCTGCGATTGTGGCTACCCCTTTTGCGATTGGTGCGGCCATCTATATGACGGAAATCTCACCCAAGCGCGGAGCGAAAATCCTGCAGCCGGTCATTGAACTGCTGGTCGGGATTCCGTCCGTGGTTTACGGCTTTATCGGCCTGACAGTAGTTGTTCCGCTAATTCGCGGCTGGTTCGGCGGCACAGGACTCGGACTTTTATCCGGCGTTTTCGTGCTCTTTGTCATGATTCTGCCGACGGTCACGTCAATGACGGTGGATGCCATGAAGGCTATTCCCAGGCATTATCGTGAAGCTTCACTGGGGCTTGGAGCAACACGCTGGCAGACGATTTGGCGTGTTCTGCTGCGTGCAGCGGCACCAGGAATTCTGACCGCAGTGATTTTCGGCATGGCGCGTGCCTTTGGTGAAGCGCTGGCCATTCAAATGGTCGTCGGAAATGCGGCCATTATGCCGACAAGTCTGGTTTCGCCTGCTTCAACGCTGACATCAATTCTGACTTCCGGTATTCCAAATGCCACGCCTGGCCTGCAGCTCAACGTGCTCTGGTCGCTGGCGCTTTTACTGCTTATCATGTCATTAGTCTTCAACCTTGCCATGCGGGCGATTGCAAAGAGGGGGAGCTTTAAATGAACGCAAAACGAACAGACAAAATCGCCACATTTGTACTTTATTTTCTTTCAGGCATCATCATCGCGATTCTGGCATTTCTGCTGATTTACATACTGGTAAAAGGCCTGCCGCATGTGTCCTGGACTTTCCTGACAACCGCCTCTAATCCATTAACCGGCGGCGGAATTGCTGTACAGCTTTTTAATTCTGTCTATTTACTGATTGTCACGCTGATTATTTCAGTGCCTTTGTCACTGGGCGCGGGAATTTATCTCTCAGAATACGCCAACCAGAAACATTGGCTGACAGGCATGATTCGCTCTGCCATTGAAGTGCTGAGTTCACTCCCGTCAATCGTTGTCGGCCTCTTCGGCATGCTGATTTTTGTACTCCAGTTCGGCCTCGGCTTCTCAGTTTTATCGGGCGCACTTGCCTTGACCGTCTTCAACCTGCCCCTGATGACACGAAACGTCGAAGAATCACTGCGGGCCATCTCGACCATCCAGCGTGAGGGCGGACTAGCTCTAGGCTTATCTAAGTGGGAAACGGCCACGAGAATCATACTGCCAGAGGCTGTACCAGGAATTATCACAGGCATTATCCTCTCCTCAGGACGCGTTTTTGGAGAAGCCGCAGCCTTGATTTACACCGCGGGACAAACGAACCTGCCGATTAACTGGTCAAACTGGAATCCCTTCGAGCTGACAAGTCCGCTGAGCCTCTTTCGTCCGGCAGAGACACTGGCCGTTCATATCTGGGCGCTCAATACGGAAGGCACGATTTCGACCGCGCAGCAGATTTCAGCAGGCGCAGGTGCAGTACTCATTATATTCGTGCTTCTGTTTAATCTGAGCGCACGCTTTATCGGCCGCGCCATTTACAAAAAACTAACATCGGCTTAAGGAGGGAGAACTATGGCTACATATGACTGGAATCAACGGCATATCAAAACATTTGACAGTAACATCGTTCTTCACACAGAAGATTTGCGCGTCTTTTACAATGGCGACAAAGAAGCGATTCACGGTGTGACAATGCAATTTCCGGAAAATCATATCACGTCACTGATTGGACCGTCTGGCTCAGGCAAATCGACCTATCTGCGGGCATTGAACCGCATGAATGATACGATTGACGGCGCCCGTGTCACAGGGAAAATTATGTACGAGGATGTAGATATCAACGAAAAGCGCGTGAATGTCTACGAAGTCCGCAAGCAAATCGGCATGGTCTTTCAGCGGCCGAACCCCTTTGCGAAATCAATCTATGAGAATATTGCCTTTATTCACCGCAGAGAAGGCATCAAAGACAGAAAGAAGCTGGATGAGATTGTTGAAACCTCGCTCAAGCAGGCAGCGCTCTGGGAGCAGGTCAAGGATAATCTGGGGAAATCAGCCCTGGCCTTGTCTGGCGGGCAGGCACAGCGGCTTTGCATCGCGCGGGCAGTCTCTGTCAAGCCGGATATTCTTCTGATGGACGAGCCGGCTTCAGCCCTGGACCCGATTTCAACCTCGCAAATTGAGGAAACCATGACCGAGCTGAAGAAGAATTATACAATTATCATCGTCACGCACAACATGCAGCAGGCTTCGCGTGTCAGCGACTACACCGCCTTTTTCTACTCAGGCGACCTGATTGAATACGACGAGACACTCAAAGTCTTTACCAACCCGTCGCTGAAATCAACAGAAGATTACGTTTCTGGCCACTTCGGTTAAAGCTGGAAAGGATATAGAATGACAGAATCTATTTTAGAAATTAAGGATTTAGACCTGTTTTACGACAAGAAACAGGCCCTGAACCATATCACCATGGACTATTTTCCCAATGAAATCACGGCACTGATTGGTCCCTCCGGCTGCGGCAAGTCGACTCTGCTGCGCTCCATTAACCGCATGAATGACCTGATTGAGTCTGTTTCGATTACGGGTTCGATTGTCTATAAAGGCGAAAATATCTACAGCTCGCGCGTGGACACAGTTGAGCTGCGCAAGGAAATCGGCATGGTCTTTCAGCAGCCGAACCCCTTCCCTTTTTCGATTTATGAAAACGTCATTTACGGCCTGCGTCTAAAAGGCGAGCGCGATAAAGCGGTGCTGGATGAAGCCGTTGAAACGTCGCTCAAAGCTGCCAACATCTGGGACGAAGTCAAAGACAAACTGCACAGCTCGGCTCTTGGTCTATCAGGCGGGCAGCAGCAGCGTGTCTGCATTGCTCGGGTGCTGGCGGTCAAGCCGAACATCATCCTGCTTGATGAACCCACTTCGGCACTGGACCCCATTTCCAGCGGACGAGTCGAGGAAACACTTTTAGCGCTGAAGAATGACTACACTCTGCTAATCGTCACGCATAATATGCAGCAGGCCTCACGTATCTCAGACAAAACCGCCTTTATGCTGGACGGCAGCTTGATTGAATACAATGACACGAAGTCCATTTTCCTGACTCCCCAAAAGCGGGAAACGGAGGACTATGTGGCAGGCAAATTCGGATAAACTGTCCATTTTCCCCTAAACCAAGAAAACACCGAAAGGAAGAAATAAAATGCTAAGAACACAATTTGATGAAGAATTAAATAAACTTCATAATCAGTTTTACGCCATGGGCACGCAGGTTTCCGCCCAGCTGAATAAGGCTGTGCGTGCTTTTGTGAGCCGTGACCATGACCTGGCCGAAGAAGTCATCGAGGGCGACCAGGACATCAATGCGCTGGAAGTTAAGCTGGAAATCAAGTCTTTTGAGATGATTGCCCTCCAGCAGCCCGTATCCAGCGACTTGCGGACCATTATCACCGTCCTGAAAGCTTCGAGCGATTTGGAGCGTGTCGGCGACCATGCCGTTGGAATCGCCCGCTCACTGCAGAACATCTCGCCCGAAGAGCCGCTTCTCGGCGTCGAATCCGACATCAGCAAGCTTGGCGAAAAAGTCAAGATAATTTTAGATGCCTCGCTCAACGCCTACATCCAGCGTGATGACGTGCGCGCCCGCGACATCGCCACATTGGACAAAGAAATCGACCAGATGGCTGATGAAATCCAGAAATCGGTGCTTGCCTTTATGCAGGAAAATTACGACAGCGTCGCAATGGGCAAAGATTACCTGATGACTTTGATGCATTTGGAAAGAATCGGCGACTTTGCCAAAAATGTCTGCGAATGGGTGGTATACCTGCAATCCGGCGAATTAGTCGAGCTATAATTTCCGGATTTTTATGATTTTCGCTTGATTAGTGGCAAAAGTTTTGAGATAATAAGCAGATGAAACTTTGGCAAAAGACCATACTCATGCTTTTTGCGTTAATTGCGCTTTCGGCCGGAACCATCTTTGCTTACGCGGCAACGATTTGGGGGACGACGAAAACGACGCTGAAGACGACTTATACCAGCGTAGGAAAAGCAGGAGCTGAGACAATCAAGGCGACAGAGCCATTGACCGTTCTTTTAATGGGCGTTGACACAGGAGATAACGACCGCGGCGGCACAGATTCCTGGCAGGGAAATTCAGACTCAATGATTGTTGTGACACTAAATCCGAAGACCGATACGACAACCATGGTTTCAATGGAACGTGACACGGTGGCCAATATTCTGGATTCGGACGGGGATACAGAGTTGTCCGGAGGAAAACTGAACTCGGCTTACCCGAATGGTTATAATGCGGATGGGATAACAGGTGCGGCCTCCTGGTCAATGAACACTGTGGCACAGCAAGTCGGCATCAGTTTGGATAAATTTGTAGCGATTAATATGAATGGCTTGATAAGCCTGGTCAATGCCGTGGGTGGAATCACCGTTTACAACGACCCGAACAATTGGGTAGCTACCGCTGACAACGCTTATCCAGAAGGCACAATTTATATTTCCGATACCGCGGGATATGACGGAGTTTTCATTCCACCGGGCGAACAGACGCTGGACGGTGAGCATGCACTGGTTTATGCCCGTGACCGCCACCACCGTGCAAACGGTGATTACGGCCGTATTGCGGCGCAGCGTGAAGTCATTACCCAGCTAATGAAGAAACTGCTGAACATGAACAATCTGAGTAAGTATCAGACCTTTTTGAGCAGTGCCAGCGCAGACATCAAGACCAATATTCAGGTGAGTGACAGCAATTTGCAGTCTTTACTCGCTTACAGAAGCTGCTTCAAAAAAATCGTGTCCGTTCAGTATCAAGGTGTTGGGTATACAAATCCGGCTGACGGCGGCTCTTATCAGTTGACAGCAGACCAGACTTTGCTTGCAGTGCAGAATTTGATGCTGAAATCGATTGACCAGCCGACGATTGCTGATGTAAATCCGGACATCATTACTTATGATAACTATATCGGCTACGAGCCAAGTGCCTATTTCCTGCCCTCCGTCACCATCACAGAGAACGGAAAACAGACCGTCAAAGGCGTTGACCCTGATGGAAGTCTTGTAAGCATCACGTCTGATAATGCTGACAAGTATGTCTCAACAAGCGGCGGCGCCGTTGAGGCTGACAGCAGCTCTTCGTCGTCGTCAGCTTCATCATCAGACATCACAAGTGATACAGCAAGTCAATAAATTATTTGAGAGCCTAGCTCTCTCTATGGTCCGGTAGCTCAGCTGGATAGAGCACTCGCCTTCTAAGCGAGTTGTCGCGGGTTCGAACCCCGCCCGGATCATAATCACGACTTCTCACGATTTTGTACGACCTCACAAACATTGATATAACAAGGTTTATAAATTTATAAAATCGTGGAGAATCGTATGTCTCCAAAAAATTTGTACCGGATTTGT
>NZ_BAAGGQ010000015.1:0-57542 GCF_054658595.1 Lactovum odontotermitis | reverse complement strand
GTTATGATTCAAGCCCTATCTGCAAGCTGAATTGTTTTTTTAATGAAATTTTTATTGTATAATTATGGAATAATTTATCCATTAACTCATTTCATTTTGGAGGTGTATGTCAAAAGTTTTAAGTAAAACAAGTCAAAAATTCGGTGAAATTTTCCGAGATTTCAGAAAAGCTAAAAAATTCACATTGGGTGAGACGGCCAATGGAGTTTTATCTCAATCCCAATTGGCCCGTTTTGAGAGTGGACAGTCAAAACTCTCAACTGATTTATTTTTTCAGATTTTACAGAATATTAATGTCTCCGCTCACGAATTCGAGGCTATATCCAGTAGTTATACTGCTTCAAAAGACATTTCTATCAGCACTTTCGGGATTAATATGGCTTTTTTGTCTCAGAATACTGCAGAGCTTGAGTATTATCTGAGTGAAGTTCAAATTAGGCTGAATAAAGAGCCGAAGAGTCTTAAGCTGCGGTTGAATAAAATTGTCATTGAAGCTGCAATTTTTATGGCTGATTCCAGCAAAAAAATTCCTAAACGTGATTTGGATTTTCTTAAACATTATCTTAAAAATATTGATATCTGGGGTGATTACGAGACTGGATTGCTGCAGTGGACTACCGGCGCATGGGATTCTTACACTTTGGCTGTTTTGACTTCTGCTATGCTGGCTCCTGTGCGGCTGGGGCAGAAAACCTATCAGAGCGAAATTTTTCTGATTCAAACTGTTTTAAATGTTATTAACACTTTTATTGAGCAGAATAATTTGAATCAAGCGCAACGCTATATTAATTATCTTAACGAGCGCGGAATCAATGAATATTTTTTGAATGAGCGTCTAACTTTGAATTGTCATCGTGCTCGATTGGCCTGGAAGTCTGGGGATAAAGCTGGCTTGGAGATGCACAGGAAAAATCTCGAAGTTTTCAATTACTGCGGATGTTTTAATTTGGCAAAACTAGTTGAAGCTGAGATTCGTGAGATGGAAGAGGAAGAGATGGAAAAAATGCGTGCTCACAAACACACTAGCAAAAGGAGAAAAATAATTGCGGATGTTTAAAGATTTTAAAAACTTTCTGGCTCAGCGAAGCATGCTTGACTTGGCTGTTGGAGTCATTATCGGCGGAGCCGTCACGACGGTTATCAGGTCCATTGTGGACAATTTGATTAACCCTTTAATCGGCGTTTTTGTAAGCAGTACTGCCCTGAAGAGCTTGCAATTCAAAGTTTCTACGGCAACTTTTTATTATGGTAGATTTTTAAATGATTTGCTCAATTTCCTGATTACGGCGTTCATTGTTTTTCTGATTATACGATTTATCCGAAGAGCTTTTCCTGCTAAGCCTGCCGAAGAAGAGACTGACGAGGGGCTCGAAACTTTGAAGGAAATACGTGATTTGCTTAAGGAAAAATAATCTTATGTAGCTAAAAAACTTGCAGATAAATGGTGTCCGCGCTGGATGTCATTTATCTGCAAGCTTTTTTGCCCGTTTTAATTATTTGGCTGCGTGTTTATTCCTTAACGTCCTCAATCTGATGAACATCCAGCTCCAGCGGGGTTCTACGGCCGAACATGTCAACTTCGACTTTGATGTGGTCCCCGTTTATTTCCGTGATTGGAGTTTCTAAGCCTGCAAAAGCGCCGTCCATGATGCGGATTTTCTTGCCGACAAAGAGGTCAAAGTCGATTTCTTGTGGCGCAGCCTCTTCAGAGCCCATGCCGCGCAGGATTTCCTGAATTTCTTCTTCAAAAAGCGGTGTTGGTTTCGAGCGGTTACCGTGGGAGCCGACGAATCCTGTGACGTTTGGCGTGTTACGCACAACAAACCAGGCTTCATCGGTCATGTTCATCTCGACCAGCACATAGCCCGGGAAAAGGTTTTCTTCAACGTCTTTCATTTTGCCGTTGACTTCTTTGCGGACAGTTTCCATGGGAATCTCTACGCGCAGGATTTTGTCGGCCATGTTGTAGGTGTCAGCCCGCTCAAGCAGGTCTTCTTTGACTTTCTTTTCGTAGCCAGAGTAGGTTTGTACAACGAACCAGCCTTGGTCTAAGTTGATTGAATTTTCATCCATTTTTTGTTTCTCCTTTAATATAGATAGCGCTCGGCCATGTTTTTATTATCTTTCAGTTGTCAGTAAAATACTTTTTTCCAGGTGTCGCCTTCTATCTCATAAGCAAACTCATCATATTTGTGCTCGAGCATGATTTCTGACATTTCGAGAAAACCCGAGGCGAGGTTCAAATTAGGCAGTTCATCAATATCTGTCCAGAACACTCGTCCCTCTTCAGTCGCTTCCAGCAATCGGCCGGAAAATTCGCTGCACTTATACAGGAAAACAATGTAACGACGATTCAAGTCTGTCTCAAACCAGTCCTTAATTCCACAGAGTGTCGGCTTTTTGATGTCAAGTCCAGTTTCTTCTTTGATTTCACGAATTGTGGAAGGAATGATTGCTTCGCCTTTCTCAACGTGTCCGCCGGGGAAGCTTATTCCAGGCCAGGATTTGACACGTTCTTGAACCAGGACTTTTCCGTTCTTTTCATCAATTATCGCGCACATGTTCGTCAATTCAACTGATTCTAATTCATGCTTTGTCATAATACAAGCTCCCGTGTAATGCGGTTTCCAGTCTGAGTGGCTTAGCATTATACTTTACTTCGAACTAAAAGAAAAAGCCTTTCGGCAATTTCCTATATTCTATCATTTTTTGCCGATAAATGGAAGCAAAAAGTCTATTGTTCTCTGTAAACCATTTGAAATAAGCCAATCAAACAGCATGATAAAAATCATGAAGAAGATGGTGTATTCAACAACCATCCAAAAATCATGCCATCCCTGCTTGCGGTTTGGCCAGGTGGTCATTTTCATTTCGTGTCCGATGGAACCTAAAAATTTAAACATATCTTTTAACAGAGTTCAACACGCCTGAAGCTAGAGAATTAGAAAAGCAGGCTGTTGCGGCTTCAGCTACTTACAGATTGCTTTCCCCACCACCGTGGGATAAATTTGTAACCTGCCTGACGGCAGAACTCATTTTTCCTATCTCCGCTGCTCTATAGCTTCGAATGTCCGTTTTCTCTACTTGATAAAGCAAGTGAGAAAAAGGCAAATTCTTACGCTTCAAAACGGGCGTGTTTCACATCTTCTCCTTATCTTGTTTCCTTGTGCAAGGTGTGCTTACCACAATGCTTGCAGAATTTCTTAATTTCTAGCCGCTGCTCGTGCCCGTTCGCTGAGAGCTCAATTGAATAATTTCGTGAGCCGCAAACTGTACAGGCTAAACTTCCCTTTTTTAACATCTTATTATTTTAACAAATTAAAACCGAATTGGCAAATAACTAGTACCAATGGTTGACAATCCAAAATTCCCAGGCTCTTGCCCAAGAGCCGTAACGTCCTTCAACATAAGCCTGTGCAGCCGCGTCCTGCTCAGCGGGCGGGGTGCCGGGTGTCATGTAGGCCATTTGATAGGCGCCGTACATGATGCCGTTCACTGCCTCATAGTTCCCGCCAGATTCACGCGCCACGATGTTTGCCCGCGCATCTTCTTCAGAAATATTTCCTAAACTGGCATATTCCGGATTCTGCGGTGTAAAGCTTGCTTGCGGTGTCGCAGCAGCTAAACTTTCTTTGAGTTTCTGGTCGTCCTGATCAAGCTTGACACTAGCAGCTTTTTGTTCTTCCAAAGTCTGAGACTTCGAAGTTTTAGACTCTCTGAGCTGCTTCAGCTGCTGATTAGCCGATTCATTGATAAGGTTAATGGCAACTATCTGCTCAATAAAATCTGAAATTGACTGCGAAGACAAAATAATGCTAATCGTTGACCGTGTCGGAGCAGAAACCTGAATCCCTCTGGCAATTTCATTCGCGGATTCCTGATCAGCTGCTATTTTGGCATCAAGCGCTTCAATTTCCTTCTGCAAAGTGTCAACCGTTTGACGAGTGGTATTTATCTTTGCAGTCAACTCCTGCTGCTGAGCCATTAAATCTGAGACTGTATCAGACTTTCCGCTCGCGGGAGTCAATAAAAGCAACAAAATCAAGGCGATACAGAACAGTTTTATAGAGTTCGTATGTCTCATCGGGCTATATTATACCATATCTTTACTTAAATAAGTTTGTGAATTTGTCCCAGAGGCTCTCTTTCTTGTCAGACGCGGTTTCTGAGCTTGAGGGAGTTGTTGACGCAGTGCCCGAATCGTCCGATGAATCTGCGTTGCCCGAAGTTCCAGTTTTTGCCTGCTCATTGTAGACGATATTGTTCTGCTGCTGGCGAAGACTTGTCCAGGCTGGGTATTCAGAGCCTATGTCATGCATGACGTAAGCATTTTTCTCGCTGAATTTCGTCCCGGCAGTATATGGGAAGACGTAGCTTGCTTCTTGCCGGAAAATCTGAGAGGCAACTCCGGCTGAGGTTCCGTCAAGTTGATAGGCCGAATCTGAATAGCCTAGCCATTCTGTCATGACAAGGTCCGGCGTGTAACCGACCACCCACTGGTCAACGTCTTCGTTGGTTCCGGTTTTCCCGGCTAGAGTATAATTGACAGGGTCCGCCCAGAGTCCTGTGCCGTTACTATAAGTGCCCAGCATCATCTCTGTCATCTTCTCGGCGGTGGAGCTAGAAATGACTTGTGTTGACTTGACATCGGCTGTTTTGATGACTTTTCCGGACGCATCTTCAATTTTTGTAATGAAATGCGCCTCATTCATCACGCCGCCATTTGCAAAGGTCGAATAAGCCTGTGCGATTTGCAGCGGATTCGTCTGCACAGCGGCTCCCAGAGCGGTGGGCAAAATGTCGTTTTTAGCAGTCAGCTTCAGACCGAATTTGCGGCCAAGCGCATTTCCAACGCTGGGACCAATTTCCTTGTAAGTATTGATGGCCGGAATATTGTAAGAGTTTGCCAGTGCCTGATAGAGCGGCATGTCGCCGTGGAAAGTGCGGTCGGCATTTTCAGGTTTCCAACCGTCATAATCGGTGGGCGCGTCATGGACGGTTTTGTCAATAGACCAGCCAGCTTCAATGGCCGGTGAATAAACAATCATCGGCTTAATGACTGAGCCTGGGCTTCGCTGAGATTGCGTGGCATAATTGAAGTCCGTGTAGGGATTGTAACCCTCAACCGGTGAATTTCCAACCAGAGCCTCGACTAACCCTGTCTTCGGGTCAAGTGCAACGGAGCCTGATTGAGCCAGTGTTCCGTCGTCAGCCTGCGGAAAGAGCCAGCTTTGAGAGTAGGCTTTCTGCATGCCTGTCTGCATGTCTTGATTCAGGCCTGTATAGATTTTGTAACCTTTGCTCTGAATTTCTGCTGCTGTCAGGTCATAATCTTTGATTGCCTCAGAAACAACTGCGTTGTAGTAGCTTGGATAAGCCATTTCAATCGTCTGCCCTTGATAATTATCGTTCAGCTCCTGCGTCATATCCACTGCCATGGCCGCATCTGCTTCTTCTTTCTTGATATAGCCGGCATCTACCATGTTCAGCAGCACTGTATTGCGGCGATTTGTGGCTTTTTCAACACTGTAGAGCGGATTATAAATCGCGGGGCCTTTCAGCAATCCAACCAGTGTTGCTGCTTCATCCAGCGTCAAATCTTTGGCATCCACACCAAAGTATTTATGGCTGGCGTCCTGAATTCCCACGATTCCATTGCCGTAGCCGTTTGAGTTCAGATACATGCTCAAAATGTCGTCTTTGCTGTATTTTTTGGTAATCTGCAGGGCCAGGAAAATTTCACGCGCTTTGCGGTCAATGGTCTGCGCCTGCGTCAGATAAGAGTTCTTGGCCAATTGCTGAGTAATCGTTGAACCGCCGCCGAAATGACCGGCAGTAAGCATCGCCAGGATTGTCCGCTGATAATTGACACCGCCGTTTTTGTAAAAAGTCCTGTCTTCTGTCGCAACTGCGGCATTTTTGACGTTTTGCGGAATCTCAGAAAAATCAATGGTCGTCCCTTTTTGGGTGGACAGGCTGCCTGCGACCTCTCCTTTGTAATCCATGACTTGCGTTGATGAATAGAGAGACTGTTTAAGTATACCGACATTGGCCACTTTAGAAAGATAGTAAAGATAACCTGTTACAAAAATCAGGAAAATTGTCACGGCCAACAGAAAGACACGCGTCAAATTGTGCTTTTTCCAGAAACGTTTAACCGGTTTTGGAATTAAGCTGAATCGCGCAGATTTCTGATTTTCAGACTCTTCAACTTGCCTTCTTCTGAAATTTCCATTATCCATTATGCTTATTTTACTAAAAAAGAAGTTATGATACAATAAAAACACTATGGAAACGATAGAAATAAGAGTTCCAGCGATTTTTTCCGGGCTGACAATTGATGAATTGCTGAAAAAATGGCTGATTCCACGCAAGGAAAGATACTTGCTGCATATGGAGAAACGGCTATTTGTCAACGATAATCTTCGCAATTTTTCTGAAAAAGTTCAGGCAGACGCTCAAGTGACCATTCATTTTACTGAACCTGAATCTGACCTGCTTTTCGGTGATTCTACTCTTGTCAATGTTCTTTATGAAGATGCAAATTTAATCGTTGTAAATAAGCCCTGCGGCATGAAAACACACGGCAACAGTCCTGATGAAATTGAACTGCAGAACCATGTCAGCGCCTACTGCGGAAAAACTGTCCATGTTGTGCACCGCTTGGACCGTGAGACTTCTGGTGCTGTTCTTTTTGCCAAAAACAGCTTTGTTTTGCCGATATTGAGTGCGCTGCTGGAACAACGTCAAATTCACCGCGAATATTCAGCACTGGTTGCTGGTCAGCTGAAAAAATCTCATTTCACAATCGATAAGAAAATCGGCCGCGACCGGCATGACCGCCGCAAACGCTGCATCAGCTCGAGCGGGCTGCCCGCAGTTACGCATGTTGAGCTGATTAAGAACTTTTCACATTCTGCTTTGGTGGGCTGTCAGCTTGAAACTGGGCGGACGCACCAAATTAGGGTTCATCTGGCAGACGCCGGTCATCCGATTATCGGTGACCCTTTATATAATCAGAGTCTGCCGAAGATAGGCGAGCGAATGATGCTTCATGCTGATAAGATGATTCTGACACTGCCGTTTACTTTTGAAAAACTGGAAGTCTCAGCGAAGAGTGCTTCTTTTGATGCGAGAATTCTCCAAGAAGAGTTAAGCTAATTTCCAAAAATATATTTTTTTCCGTCAGGAAATTGGACAGTGTAGACTCTATTGTCGCTTGTTTCAACACTACCTTTATCGAATTTGATACATTTTGCCTGTTTTTGTTTGGCAACGCTGTACATAATTTGTGCCGTCATGTACTGTTTTTCGACTTTCAAATCTCGGGCGTTTTCAAGTTGCGAATTCAGGAAGAATTCCAGGACTAGGCTGAAAATCGCCGCCATGATTAGGGAGTAGAGGAGAATTCCCCCTCTGCAGTATTTTCTGGATTTGTGTCTTCTGAAAATTTGTAAAGAAATTGTTTTTCACCTCCAGATGTCATTTGTAGGTTGATTGTCACAAGTCTCTGGTTCTGTGAAATCCGGACTGATTTAACGTCGTGAAGCATGGGCTGATAGCCGCGGCCGTCAGAATTTGTTTTTCTAAAATCCGAAGCACCGCGCGGGCTGCCGAAACGTAAGCCCGTTGCGCCTGTGACGTAAAGAAAATTGTTTTCGACCTTGTCAAATTTCGCCCGTTCCAGCTCGCTGCGTAATTGATGGCAGAAAATTTGCCAGTCTTTCTCCGCTGAATCCTGACTGCGCCTGATTTCTTGAGCCGCCAGCCTTGACAATCCTTCTATCACAAGTACAGAGCCGCTGATAACAAGCAGGGCGACTAGACACTCAAGCAGTGTAAATGCTTTATTTCTGGATTTCCAAAATTTCAAGACGCAGCTCTTCCTTTCCTGTGCTGTCAAAAATCTGCAAACGCTGGTCGTTCTGTTCTATATTGATGGAACTCCCATTGGCGGTTAAACTCGGCAAATTCACGTCCAATGCCATTTTTGCGACATTGAGATTTTCTATTGACCTGTTCATCTTTTGGCTGTAGCCTTGCGATTGGTTCACTTCCGACAGTACAAAAATACAGATGGCTGCCAATAAACTCAATGACAGCAAGCTTTCCAGCAAAATGTAGCCTTTATAGCGAGGGTTACTGAATTGTCTTTTTATATTTGCCACTTCCCATCTCTAATTGATAAATTACATTTTTGTGCTCATAAGGCAGACTCAGTGTGATTTTTTTCAGGCTTGAATTATTGCCGTACGAGTCAAATTTGACTGAAAAATCGCTGATTTCTGCTTCTTGTGGAATCTCAACTTTTTCGTTGCCTGCGGTTAAAAATCCTCCGGCTGACGAAAAAGTCAGAGCCTGGTTCGTTGCGGCTGCCTGAAACTGCGCATGTTTGTAACTATTTTCAAAGCGGGCGATAAACAGCTCGCCGCGCACCACATGAATCGTGCTGCCGATTGTCACTGAGAACATGATGGCCACAAAGCTGGTAATCATCAAAACCAGCAAGGTCTCAAGCAGAGTAAAGGCTCTAATTGGAGATTTCACGCTTCTCGTCACTGTGTTCGGCATAATATTCATTGTAGGCATCCGCCTGTTTCTGCGTAATCTTCCCGTCTGAAACGAGTTCTCCGAGTGTCGGCGCGTTTGTGTGGTCAAGTCCATAGAGCTCAGCCTGACTCACTACGACTTTTACGACGGCTGAACGGCCGGTATTTTTTACAGCGTCTTTCTGTTTGCTTAAATTTGGTACAAAAAGCAGGATTAGTATCGAAATGATAAGTAGGACAACGAGCATTTCTATTAATGTGAACGCTTTGACGTTCTTTTTTTTCAGTGTTTTCATTTTCTTCTCCTTAATAACGTTCGCGCAAGCGCTCGGTTTTAAATTTAGACATTTAAATCAATGTTTTGGTAAATCGGCAATAGCATGGCTGCATATATCAGAACGATTGCCAGGGCGACAAATAGGAAGACCAGGGGCTGAATCAGCTGCATTGCCCGCTCAATTTTCTGGAAGAACTTATCCCAACTTTCGTCCGAATAAATCATCAGCTCACGTCCCAGTTTTCCTTTCATTTCACCGTATTCGATTATCAGTGATAATTCTCCAGTGAAAATTTTCAGATTCTTAACGGCGGTATGAAACTCTTGGCCCTGCTCTAATTTTTTACAGAGTTCCTGCCCTACTTCTGCAAAAATTTTTGAGCTGGCTTTGGCAGATAAATCTAAAATCTGACGTAATTCTAGGCCCTGCGAAATTAACACACCCCATTCGCGTGCAAAATAAGCTGTTGAATAGAGTTTTGTAAAACTTTTCAAAATTGGTAGTCCTGCTCCCAGGCGATAGTTTTTCAGAGCTGAGTCATAATGTATTTTCAACCCGATTAAAAAGCTCATAATCACAATCGCCACTGCCGCGGCAAGAAGTATTCCCGGCAGGTTTGAGACAATTTCTACTGCAATGTTTGTTTTTCCTGTGTCATTCTCTGCTACTTGAGGAATCAGGTAATTTTTCATTCCGAGCATAATCATTACCAGAAAGAACAGTAGAATCACTGGATAGGTTGCTACAGAAATCAGTTTTTTTCTGACGGCCTCTATTTTTCGTAAATTCTTTTCAACTAGCTGCATCGTTTCTGTAATATTTCCGTGCGTTTCTGCCAATGCTATTTGTGTAACCACGGCCTGCGAGAAACCAAGTGCTGATAAGATTTCTGACAGTTTCTGCCCGTTTTCCAATCCTAAGCGCATTTTTTCAACGAATTTTTTATCCGTCAGATTTGAGCGCTCTAAAAAGTCAACAATTTCTGCAAGGTGGAAACCGCTGGTGAACAAGTTGTTCATTAATTGAATGAGTTTTATTTGCTTCACTCGGCTTAATTTTTTCGCGTTCAGCTTCTTCAGCCGTGAGAACGGCATTTTCTGCAAGTTTTTCGATTTTTGTGTTCCAATGTTTGGCCGAATGTGCGGCATAGTTTGTTTCGGCAAAGTCAATTACCCCCTTTCCGGCCAGCAGACGCTGATAAATCACACCGTTTAATGCATTGTCCATTTCTGCTTGTGTGACGCCAAGTTCTGTCATACGTGCCCAAACGCCTGGAATCGATTTGGCGTGGACGGTTGAGAAAACTGTGTAGCCTGTCAAGCTCGCGCGAATGACTGCCCGAGCAGTTTTTTCATCACGAATCTCACCTACAATCACTAGGTCCGGCATATGGCGCAGCGACAGTTTAATCAAATCATCATAGGAGTTCCCGATAATATCATTGCGCGCCAGCTGCAGGAAGTGCGTTTCAATAATCTCTACCGGGTCTTCAATGGTGATGACTTGTTGACCTGCAAACTTGTTCCGGGCAATCTGATACATCAATGAGGTTTTACCTGAGCCCACTGGTCCGGAAAATAAGTATAAACCGCGCGAGCTTATTAACTTCTCCGCTTCTAAATCATCCTGAAACCAAAAATCCAATTTTTCAGAAAAATCATGCAGCAGCCTGATGACCAAGCTTTCCTGCCCCTGAAAATCACCAACGGTTGATAAGCGCAGGCGGCGCCTCAAGCCTGCAAAGTTGTACAATACTGCACCCATCTGTGTTCGACGTTTTTCACCCACATTCATTCCGGCTACAAATTTGAAGTGTGAAATCAGAGCATTGGCTTTATCTGCCTCCAGCTCGGCGATTTTCTTGCGCTTGATGGAATTTCGCAGAAATACTTGGTAACGTCCGGACTGCGGCAGAATGTACAAGTCGCTCGCTGCAAAATCTACGGCTGTTTGTAAGTATTTGGTTGCTAAATCTTTCATTTTTCCCCCCTTAATATTTAATACGCAAAAAATCGCTAAATGTTTCCGGACAGTTATCAATAATTGTCCAAAATAGTCCGCTCACACACAAAAAAAGCTGACACAATTTAAGTCGTGTCAACTTTTTGACTGTTTCTGGCGCTGCTTATCACTTCATTCTTTGTTTTTCTTCCTGCCCTTCTTTTCCCAGCTGTAAACAACTATTGCAATCACTAAAATCACTATTCCAAAAGCAGCATAAGGTCCGCTGTTTTCTCCGGTTAGCGGCATGTCTTTTCCTGAATGCTTGTTTTCAGTTGTTATCAGCTGATTTCCTGTCTGGTGAGAAATAGGTTTGGGGATCGGCTTAGTAGGGCTGCCGGGAGATGGCTCTTCGTCTTTATAGACTGTCACCATAATCTCTTTTTTTACCTGCTCATCTTGAACAAGTCCGAATTCGACTTTGTAGGCTCCTGGGCTTTCTACAACGTCATTCTCTATAACTTTTATCCCGTCTGTACTTGTCTGCTGATTCAAAACATCATAATCGCTCGCCTTTGACAATGCCATAAGGTCCATATGTTTTACTTGAGCAAGCGGGATTGTGAAATCAGAAGCTGTTAGTTTATAATGTGGGCCGAGAAGTCCTGCAAGTTCAACCTGATTCTCATTTACTGCCCCTTCGGCTTTTACCTGCGGCGCAATAATTATGAATAAAGATAGAAAAGTAATGAAGAATAGCAGAAATACTGATTTGGTTCTGTTTTTTGTTTTCATTTTCTAAATACCTTTACTGAAAAGCAAGAGAAAAGGACAACGCCTTTTCCCTCCGCTTTTTTGAACGACAATGCTGTTATGGTGCTGGTACTTCATTTCCTTGTGCATCCAATGCCTTAAAGGTAAAGACCAGTTTGTTGTTCAAGGTCTTAGAGCCTGTCAGTGAATCGGCAACTGTACCTGTAATGGATAAGTTCCAGTCTTTAGAACCTGCCATCACTTGTCCGTTGCCGTCTTTGGCCGGAATTGTTCCTCCAGGTGCGAGTTTCGTGGTCAAGGCCGTAGCTGGGTCGATGGTTTGCAGTGCGGCATTGTCTACCAGTTTAAAGCTGTTGATGTTCAAAGTTTTAAGCCCTGCAATGTCCGGTGTGCTGCTGCTTTCTCCCTTAAACTCTTTTAAGCTTACCTGGACGGGATAGTTAGACAGGTTAGAAATGGTATGTACGGCTGATGTAATCGTTTTATGATTGCTTGCTGCGTCTGACCAATAAGCAATGCGTGTGGGCAATTTTACTTTAACCCATGACAAGTCACCTGCAGGCGGCAAGTCATCACCTGGATTGTGCGTTGAAGGGTCAAACTGGCCGAGTTCTCCGACAAATTCTGTTTCCCCTGATGAAACACCTGTGACAGTAGTGTCTGCAAGAGCTGAGCCGGCTGAAGCCAGTGTTCCTGCTGCTACTAAACCGATTAGACTGATTGCTAATCCTTTTTTCATGTTGCTCTCCTTTATGTTTGAGAAATTATTTTATATTCATTCACCTACTTAAAATAGGTGAAAAAATAACAAGAGTTAGTCCACGGTGATTGAAACATCCACCTTGGTTTGGCCGACTTGCTTTTTGCTTTTCAAGTCGTAAAAATTAACTGCGATTACTCCGGGATAGCTTCCTTTAGTTAATTTTCGTGTGAGTTTTATAGTGCTGACTTGGTAACCTGGCTGAATCAGGCCGGAATCATAGAGGAGTTCTCCATCTTCTGTCATTAGGCTGGCCTCTTGACCTGTTGAATTGACAGGTGGATTTTGAACCCACATTTTGCCGGTGACGCCGTCTGAGCTGATTGAAATTTTGGGGTAAACTTGAATGGTGACGTTGTTTTGGTCAACCACCTTGTCGGCGTATTTTTTCAGTTGACCTTCTGTCATTTTCTGAGTTTTTTTGATATCAGGCAACCCTGCTACAATTCTCGTTTCTGAATGATGAAAGGCGAACCAAAGGCCGAGACAGGCAAGCAGAAAGACGAGTGCGCTTATAAGTACAAATAATCGTTTTTGCCTTTTCTTTTTGTCGTTAGTTGCTTCCTTTTTGTGCATAAGTCCTCCACTTGTACAATTTCATACAATTTATTTCACTTTTGAAGTAAAATGCCAAACAAGGCGGCCGTCAAATTCTTTTACCGGGCTCTTTTCATCTGGTAAGTCACCGTAATATTTTCCGGCAAAGGTCAAATCCATGCTCTGTCCGGCGGTTAATTCTCCGGTGACTGTTTTGTCTGCAGCCAGAGAATGTTCTCCAAAACCTGGCAAATCCGATTTGAGGGTCAGATAGAGTTCTTCTGTCTTACTGTTGCCTTTTTTCGGCGCGGAGATTAAATGAATGCCGGCAGGATTTTTGTCAATTTTGACATCGTCTTTGGTGTCCAGTTTCAAAAGCAGTTTACTGCTGGTGGAATTATTTGTTATGGCGTAATTTTTACTTGAAATTGCTTTTGTTGCGTTGTTGCTGACGACAAATTTCATCGAAAGCGGCAGTGTGACGTTGAGGATATCATCATAAACAATCGTGATTTCAATTTCATTTTTTCCTTTGTCTGTAAAGGTCTCGGCTGTATTCATGTCATTGAGTTCAGACAGGCTGGGAGCTGTGTTTTTCGGCGCTCCTAAATACCAGCCTGTCGGGGATTTGCCGTTGAAATTGTCCAACTTAGACTGGTCAATGGTGTATGCTTGACTGTCAATGATTTCTTTCGGCAAAATTTTACCTTCCGGCGTGAGCGATTTGCCTTTGAAATCAACGTAATGAATCTTCAAATCGTAAGTTATTTCATGGAAGACATAAGTAATCTGACCTCTTCCATTTATTCGAAGATTCGGATTTTCTCCCGGATGGAAAGAGTTTTTATCGTGATTGATGTAATAGCCTAGGTAGGAAAAGCCCTTAAACAGTGATGAACTGCAGCCGTAAGAATAACTTTCATCAAAGTTTTCACCCGTATTCCATGGGGCTATTCTGGACGTTAATTGATTGTTCACTGGCGTGCCGTCTTCTTGCTCCCAGCTGCGCTCGATGTCAAAATCTTCTTTACCGTCTGAGCCTGACATTCCGTGCGAGCTGACCTTGTCCTGCCCGTATATTATGTCTAAGCTTGTGTCCTGCGTCATTGAAAGGGTACTTGGTTTTCCTTCAATAAAGATATTTCCGCTGTTTAAACGATAGGCGACCTGAACCTTTTCAGACACTGCAGGGGCGTATTTGTTATCCCATGTCCAGACTGAGCCTTTGTCCATCATCTCTATACGGCTTGGAATTCCTAAATCATTGAGGTCACGGTCTTTGTAGTTAATTGTCAATTTGGCCTGCATCGTCCATTGAGCATAGAGCTTTAGGGTTCCGCCGGGGCTAAGGTTGATATCCATGCTGGCAGGTGTGCGGCTGTCATTTAAGCCGATGCTGTCACCGTCTGGTGTTGTCCACCCTGAAAGACGATAGCCGGCTTTTTCAGGATGGACTGTTGTGGTTGTCATTTGACTCCAGATGTCAATGTTGTTTAAAGTACTGTAAAGTGTTCGGCCGTCTGAATCCCAGAATTCGACTTTGATATTCCCGCTTTTCTTTTGCCATTTTGCTGTGAGAGGAAGCTTTTTTGCAATGAGGTGGGCATTCTCGTCTGTGCCGTTATAAATTGTCGGGTCTGCTTCAACAGGTGTAATTTTAATTGAGCTGTCGCCTCTCCTGCTGGTTCCAACTTTATTTCCGTTGCTGGCGTACCAGGCGTCAAAGTTGTAGCCGTGGCGCTTTAAAACGGGTAAATCTGAATTGGAGAAGGTTTCGGCTGCAACTTTACTGCTTCTGTCTGCCGGATTCGTAACTTCTCCGTTGGAATTGCTATCGTAGGTCAATGTTAAACGGTCGTTGCCGTTGACTCTCCAGAGAAGATAAAGATGGGCTTCATTGCGAGAATTGCTGCCGAAAATTTCGTTAAAGGTCTTATTCTCAAATGATTGCCACAAGGTTCCGCCTTGTTCTCCGTTAGTGTTCCATTCTTGGTTATAAAGCAAATAGCCGGCTTTCCCAATCATTTTAGGCGGTCTGCCGATGTGACTTTTGGTTCTGTCTTTTAGACAACGGTAAACAACTGATTGATCTGTATCCTCGAACTCGTCCGCTTGTGCCAAATCTTTATTGTCACTCGGAGTCAGGAGTGAATTTTTGTCAAATTTCCCTCCCGATATATTAATATGAAAATCAATAATTCCTTGTGCCGCCGAGACAGGTTTGGAAAAAGCCATGCTTATCCCAAGCCCTGCAATAATCAGCATTATAATTAATCCTTTTACCTTTTTCATTTTCAAATTTTCTCCATTTTTATTTCCATTTTTCTCACTTGTGCCGGAATGAACTGCCGAATCTCCTCGCTGTTAAATCCGACTTGGAAGTGGCGCTCATCAAATAAAATCGGACGTTTGAGCAGGGAATTGTCTTTTTCAATCAAGTCCAGCGCCTCATCCAAATGCAAGTCTTCAAGTTTGGATTTTATTGTGTGATAGGAGTGACTTCGTGTTGAGATGATGTCACTTAAGCCGTTTTCGCTCACACGCAGAATTTTAATCAGGTCTTCTCTAAGCACTGAGGTCTTTGATAAATTAACGGCCTCAAACTCAATGCGATGCTTCTGGAGCCATTCCATGGCTTTTCTGCACGAACCGCAAGAGCTGCTTACGTAGACTTTAATCATTCTTTCATTCATCTCCTTGAATCGCGGTCACGGCAACCGCTCGACTTTACGTTTCTCATGATAATCTTATTTGGCTCTTTTTTCAATACTTTCAGGAGGCTAAAAAAGTTACAGTCTGTAAACTTTTTTTCGTATTTTTTTAGTCATTTTTCAGCTATATGACCACTTGCGCTGTTTATTTATGAGAAAAAAGTTTACAAAGTGTAACTTTTTCTTTCGAGAAAATTGATTGATAAAAGCGGGAACTTTTATTAAAATTATTTAAGAGATAAATTTAAGCAAAAGTTGAACGCTTATGCTTTTCAAAGCCTGGCATTTATGCGAATGCTATTCAAAGGAGTGAATTTTATGGTAAACGGCACACATCAGAGAATCAACAATGCTTTTCTGAAACTGGCCTCAAAACACCCGTACCAATATCACGTAACGCTTGCAGAAGTCGCAGCTGAAGCTCATATTAGCCGACAAGCGATTTATCGGAAACATTACTCAACTGTCGAAGAAATTATAGAAGACATACATAAAACCATTGCACAGGAGGTTGAACAAGTCCTTTCCCAGTATAGTCCTGAAGATACTCCCGCGCTTACTATTATCACTAAGTCTCTTCTGCCGACCGCTTACAGGAATCGAGAGACATTTAATATATTAAGCAAGAGTTATGTCGACCCCTCCTGGCCGCATTTCATTGACGGATGTTATCGAAAATGGTTCGGACCTTACATTGAACCGCAGCTGAATCCTAGCGGCGTGTCTAAAGAGTTTCTGCTTAAGGTTATCTTCAAGCAGATACGTGTCTTTCTCGCTAGCTGGCTCACTGAAGATGTGCCTCAGCCGCCTGAGGTGTTTGAAAAAACTTTTATAAAGCTGATGACGCATTCGATTTCTGAGCTTTTAGAATAAAAAACTTATTACTTATAAAAGAGGAAAAATAAGTTATCCTCTCTGTAAAAGCGGAATGGAGAAAAGGCTGACCCAAAAGTCATTCCAAATCAGTAAGAAAAAAGAAGAAATCCAGAAAGCTTGAATTTCTTCTTTTTGTATTTCTGAATTTCCAGAGAGACACGTGAATTCCTAGACGGCTTTACTCGCTAAGTTGCCGGATTCTTGTTCCCGGTCAATTCTTTGACTAATTTTCTGAAATTATGCGCCATGAAAACAATTCCCATTTCAAAGGAGATAATTCACTAAAAAGATATTCTCGTTTGGTGTAATTGAATAAGATGGGTCAATAAAATATAAAACAGAATTTATCCGTATTTTATCAAGCTTTAGCTTTTTATTATTTGGTTTGGCAAATAATTGTTCGTCAATTTGCCTGGATAATAATTTAAGCCGAGTAATATCCTGCTCCAACACTGCATCTGCAACTTCTGTACTGAATAAGAGAATATCTTCAGATTGCAAGTGTTTGTTATAAATATTTTGAAACTCCATCATACTAACATTAATATTATTAAGCAAAACAATAAAGTGATGAGTCCCCACAATAGTTCTTCCATGTTCAAAATTTGAAAGCTGCGGGACGGAGATTTCGTTTCCAGCGGCTTCCTCTTGTGAAAAAGATTTTGCCGTCCTTAATTTTTGGTAAACTTTCCCTATTGCTAATTCTTCGGGTGAATATTTTGCTTCTTTCTCCATAAGGTCTTTCCTCACTTTTATATTATTTGGGTAGAGTTTTTGAAAATATTGGCTGCAATCCCTGAAGCAGAGACAACAGGCGGGCTCTAAGAATAAAATTCCGACTTTTATATTGATTAAAAATTTGTTTATTTTCGGAATTGACTTTTTCTTTTTGTTATTATACAATAGTTTTACAAAAAAATAAAGTATTCTAAAAAATACATTTTTTGATAAGTCAATCAAATAAGAATGACAAATGCAAACCAAAAGGAGTGAAGAGGTCATGGAGAAATATAAGTTTACTCAAGTGCTATCGTATTGGCAGCGATTACAGCGTTAACCTATCCGATATTACTTTTTAGTGCTACTCGAATCAGTTAAGCATTATTTTATTTATCAATACAAATTTTGCTTTTATCTAATAAGAATGATTCTGATTTTCCTTGGGAAGATAAAAGGCAAACAATGACTGCGCATAATTTCCCAATACATTCATAGGAGGCAAACATGATTAAAAGAGTAAGAAAAGACTTAGGGGCTCTACTCGTTCTCATCCTATTCATTTCAACGCTATCCGCCACGATATTACAATTTGTCAAGGGGAATCTTTTCCAGCAGGCTCTGGCAGGTAACGCTTCAGAATTGAGCCGTTCAATCGTTCTTGTGGTTGCCTTGGTCGCAATTGAACTGCTGTTCTTCTGGAAATTACTAACTCAAATCAAGACAAAACACTTCATCATCTCCCACTTGACACCTGAAGCGTTTGTCGAATTCTTCGATGAAAAGATTGATTTTTCTGAGTTGGTAGTAAAAAAGGATAGGCAATATGATTAATGGTGAGATTGTGGTAATCACTAAAGGGCATATTAGCGATTATCTTTATCAATACGGAATAATTGTGAAAGAGAACGTGGATAGCCTAAAAATCTGCTCTAACAAACAGCTTTTCGTGACTTTTGAACTGAATTGCTCCCACAAGAGGAGAAAGCGACCTGTAAGCGGCTGAAGCCGCTAGGCAAAATCACGAAATCTGAGTTTTTAGAGGTTCCCTCAACTTAAAAGAGGAAAGCGCTGCCTTCCCCTTTTAAGTTTTTTATTTATTTTGGCGTTGACTTTTTAGACATAATCCTGCACAACTGTCTTGCTCTTCACAGCCTGAGAAAAATCTGTATAGATACGATGTCTCAAATCATTGCCTTTGGCTTCTGAAATGTACCAGGCCAGTACTTGAATCGGTGTAATCAAGAGCAATGGGCATTTTTCTTCGTCTTCAATTTGTTTTAGGACAAGTTCTTTCTCATTGTCTGCTTTTTCTTTGACGACAGAAATTAGGAAAATGTCTGATGTTATCTTTTCTTCGTACTTTTTCAAGAGTTCTGCTTTTTCGCGGACATGCGCTTTGGCTGGTGTATCCAGGAAGAACAGCCGGTAGTCTGCTTTCATTTCCAGATATGGGCCGTGCATGAATGCTTCTAGGTCAATTCCGCTTGTGGGAACACGCACTGTTTCTGAAAATTTTGTTTCCATTTCCTTGGCTGTTCCGAAAGCTGAGCCGTAAGCGATGGTCATAAAACGTTTGGCTTCTTGTAAAATTTCCTTGTTTTGTTCAAAAAATTTCTTCGTTTTTTCAATTGTTTGGTCAATATTGAGGATAATGTCTTTAAACTCGTCCAGCTCCTGCTGCTCGGTTTTTTCGTCAATCTGTCCTTTTTTTACACCGAGGCGAAGGCCGAATAGCATCAGGCTTAGAACAGTGGCTGAGAAGCCGACTGTGACATAGCCGACTCTTTCGCGTCCGCTTAATACATCAAGTGTGCTGTCTGCGACTTCTGTAATCTCGCTGTCAGGAATGCTTGTCACGGCAATTTTTACATTGCTTTCGTCTAGTATACGTAGGGCTGCAATGGTTGAGGTGCTTTGTCCGCTTTGTGAAACACCGAGAACTATTTGATTTTCTGCGCGATGTTTGCAGTAATTCAGATAATTATAGGGCTCTTCAATGTCTATTTGTACGCCGGCTTTTGATTCGATGTAGTATTTTGCACTTAGTGCGGCATTGATGCTTGAGCCTGTTGCAAGGACTAGAATTTTCCCGTTTTCCGGAATTTTAATTTTATCTAGGGCTGCGTCAATGTTTCGCGGATATTGCTCGAGTGCTTTAAGCAGCGTTTCTTGTTCCTGGTAGATGTAGCTTAGCATTGTTGGTTTGTTTTCCATAGTTGTTAACCTTCTCGTTTGTTGTTCAATTTGTTTAAAAAGTGACTGATTCCGCTTTTTCTGTTAGATAAAGTCTGATAGCCGGCATGTGCTTTGACTGTGTCGGGCGCATTGTCCATTGCCACGGAGTATTTTGCGCAGTTGAACATTTCAATGTCGTTCACGCCGTCACCAAAGGCGATTGTGTCTTCTTTGCTGATGCCGTATTTTTTCTGCAGTGCCTGAATCGCTGTGGCTTTGCTGATTCCTTTGGGCATCAGCTCAATGTTGTTAATGTTAGATGAGGAAATGGAAACTTTTTCTGAAAGCAACAATTCTTTTCTGATTTCTTCCAAAATTTGATAATCATTTTCAGAAATAATGATGCCGTTGACGATTTTTTCTGCATATTTGCTTAATTCATCCAAATTCGAAATCTTCACAAAACGTTTTTCCTTTTCGGAAATAAGCCGAGCCTGGTTTTCTTTAGTGAAATAATCCGGTAAGTCACGGTTATAATAGGTCTCTGACAGTCCAAAGAAAAATACGGAGGCATTTTCTCTTTCTACAAGACGGTAAATCGTCTCTAGGGCAAGCCGCGTGAAATGGGTCTTGAATATTTCTCCTGCGTAATCATAGACGCTGCCGTTTGAGGCGATGATTTGCACGTCAGGATGAAGGCTCTGCGCGACCATTTTCGCGGCCGCATACTTTCTTCCGGTGGCTAAATAGACTTTAGCGCCTTTGTCAATCGTCTGGGCGATTGCAGTCTTGTCGGCGAATGAAATTTTCATGTCTTTGTCCACAAGCGTGCCGTCTATGTCTGTAAAAATTAATTTCTTGTTCAGTGATAGTTCCTCTCATTCCTGTTCTTCGGCTGCTTGTTTCTTGCCGACTTTGTTTGACGCCAGCACAAATGGTGCATAGATGAGAATACCTAAGACAATGTTTACTATTTGGACAATGGAGCCTCGAATGTCGCCTGCTGTTGCCAGGTAACCTCCAATGATTGGCGGGGTGACCCAGGGAATCGAGATGTAGGTCGGTCCCACAAGTCCTAGAGAAGTCGCGAAATAGGCTACTAGGGTTGAAACTAACGGTACGACACAGAAAGGAATGGCATAAACTGGGTTGAATACAATCGGCAGGCCGAACATTATCGGCTCACTGATGTTGAATAAGCTTGGCACACCGCCGATTTTCGCGATGGTTTTTTCGTCTTTGCGCTTAGAAAAGATAAGGAGGGCAATGACGAGGCAGATCATGGTTCCGCCGCCGCCCATGTAGACGTAGACGTCCAGGAAGGGCTGCGTCACAATGTTTGGTGCAGCGTCTCCAGCTTTGATGGCATCGAGGTTCTGCTGCAGGCTGGTCAGAAGAATCGGACCTGAAATCGCGCCGAATACATAGGCGCCATGGATACCGAAAATGAAGACAAAGGTTGCAATGAAGACATAGAACAGGATGCCCGGAAGTGACTGGAAACCGCCTACCAGCGGAGCTTGCAGGAACTTCACAATCAAGTCCGGCACGGACTGGCCGCTTGCTGTTCTGATTGTTTCTTCCACAATTGCAAAGATGGCAACGACCAGAAATGATGGAATCAATTTGTTAAACGAATTAGCAATTGCAGGCGGTACGCTGTCTGGCATTGAAATTTTCAGCTTTTTGCTTTTTGAAAACTTGCAAAGCAGCGTCACGCCGACCAGCGAGGCAATGATGCCTAAGAACATGGTTGACGAACTTGTATAGGTCTGCGTTAAAACAGCCGCCGCCTGAAAACTTTTTCCTTTCATGTCTGTGACGCTGACAACATTAGGAATCATGGTGACAAGACAGGCAACGGCAACAATTCCTTCTAGAGAACCGTCTGAGCCGAATGACTTCGCCAGGCGGTAACCAATCAGAAAAGTGACCATGAGACCTAGAATACCTAAAGTTCCGTTATAGCCCTGCACAGAGAGATTTGAAATAAATTCTCTTCCTGGGATACCTTTTAAAAGTCCGGTATCCGGATTTAACAAAAGGTTGTTGATTAAGAGGAAAACTGCAGCGGTGATTGTAATCGGAATTGTGCTTGCAAATGCATCACGGATTGCAACAATATAGCGATTGGCTGAAATTTTTCCTGCAATTATACTGAGCTGTTCAGAAAATTTTCGTGTTTCTTCCATAAAAACTCCTTTTCGGGTGGTTCTGTTGAACTCCCATTTTTATTTTGTAATAATTTTGATGCCAAAGTAAACCATTTTCCGGCCAGGCCGACCCAAACTTCTTTGTATGTGGCATTGTTGAACTGCGGCCAGTAGGGTGCGTCTTCATTTTCAAAGGTCTGCATTCCAACTGGCATCTCGCCTATCATTTCCCCGGAAGAGGCGGTATACATGTGCGGATAGTTATTTCCCTCGCCAAACATCATGGACTGGGAAAATGGATTTTTTCCCAGCAGCCATTCGATTTGCTGAAAAGCTATTTCCTGAAGTTCTTTGTCTTCTAGAAGTCTTCCGAGTACGGCTGCGCTTTCTCCCATTGACAGGAGAACCGCATTATTACCCCGGAAAGAAAACCAGACTGGGAAACGCTTGATAAAGTAGTGTTCAGCGACCTTGGCCCCCTGAGAGAGCTGCTCCTGGTATGCGCTTTTTGCTTCTTCTCCTGCCAGCAAATGCTGTTTGCGGAATGAAACTTCATCCTGCCACTCATTCTCCTGATAAATGCCGCTGGCAATCATCGGATAGGGTTGAGTAAACTGCATCAGGTATTTTAAATAGGCCCCGTAATTGGCTGCTGCGCTTTTTAACTGCTCTGATAATTTTTCATTTTGGACAATCTTTTGCGCTTCTTCCAAGGCGTAGGCATAAAGATGTTCTCTGGCCTGATGATTGAAATGCTGGAAAATCTGTCTGCTTTCATCTCGATAAAACATCCCCTTCAGCGAAGTGCCGTCAAACAATGAAATTCCTTTTGTTTCCTGACATGCCAGCAGCTCAGCAAGTCTTTTTTCGGCAGTTTCCCGGTAATGCTCTTCGCCTGTCAGCTGGTACATCAGCGAACTTGTCCAAACCATCGTAGCAAGATACAAGCTTTTCGAGGTAGAATAAGTATGTTCCCAGAAAATCGGTTCATGTACAAATGGGGCTTTGTCAAATCCTTTCATTGCATCCTGGTAATCTATTTCCAGAATTGAATCAATTCGTTCATTCCATTCATGCTTCGGCGGCAGGGAAAGACGAATTTTTGCCAGAATGCCTGTGATTAGGAAATTATCATAGGGACTGTTGTGCACACGTGCAGCGGCATCGTCCATCGTGCCAATCTGGTTGTCTGTCCAGCGGCTGACGCCCGCACTAGTGACGCGCCAGCCATTTCCCAGCCGCGTTTTAAATATGAAGTCCAGTCCCCATTCACCCTCTTCCATGAGGCGGGAATACAAAGCGGGCTCTTTTTCTTTTACTGCGTCTGCGAGTTCAAACAACCCCAGCGTGACTTCGGCAGACTGCACCAGCTGCTGAGACAAATCGCCGGCATCATGCCAGCCGCCGTTGAAAATAATCTTTCGTCCCTCAAAATCCGCAAAGACGTCCTGATGACAAGTCCCGTGAATGCTTGGAACCGGGCTGCCGCAGCGCTCACAGAAAATAAAATTAAGAGACTTCCATAATGATTTTTCCAAGAGCTGCTCATAATCGCTTATTTTAAAAGGCTCACTTTTTAAATCTTCAAGCTGGAAAAAATATTCACCTTCCTGATTAAGCCCGGAAAAGTCAGCAACAGCATAATCAGCGATTGTAGACGATACAGGAAGCATTTCTCCCCGATAAACAATTTTCTGACTTTCCAAAGTTTTGACAACAAATGTTTTCCCGCTGTATTGCTTCGCTGCAATCACTGTTTTCGGGTGATTCAGCGGATAACCCGCATGAGAATAGCACAATTCGTTCTGCGAAATCTGCCAGCCTTTTGCACTTGTGGCCTGCTGATTGTTTTCCAGACAAATCTGCTCCACGACAATGTCCCAAAAGCCGGGCAAATTCATGTAAGAGCCGTTGGCATTAAAAGTAACTGTCAGTTTGGTCATGGCATCTCTTGGAAGATTACTTAAGTCTAAAATATATTCTCTGCTTTCATGATTTTTCAGACAGATATTATGATGACCTTCGCGGTTATAGACGTCCGGAATTTTGATTTCTCCATCATTCGTGAAACTCAGTGTAATCGCAGGATTAACGAGATTCTTACAATTTGAGCGAATCACGAGTTTTAATTGATTAAAGCCCTCCCAGTTCTCTTTTGGAAGTGCCATTTCTGCACCAATCATGCCAAAGGAGGTATAATCGCCGTCTTGCGGCCAATCTTGCGGATAAGTTTCAAACCGCGACGGACTTGTTAAATGCAGAAAATGCTGGTCTTTTAGCAGCTTACCTCTACCGATATGCTGCCAATTGCCTTTGATTTTTCGTTTTTTGCTTATTTTTTCTTGAGAATACAGGCGCTTTTCAAAGCTTCTGTTTTCACAGTCTTCATCAATGACCAGCGGTCTGTGAAGATAATTGCTCTCAAGCAATGCTTTTTGGAAATCCTTCATTTTCACCTTCTTAATGTTAAAGATTTAAATTCGCATGAACGGCGCAGCCTTTTAAGGCAATTAAAGCCGGGTCAATTGTTGTTTGCCTGACACCATAACTGACAAATCGCATTGTCTTCGAATACAGTTTTTCTAACACGAGCTGATAAAACAAAGGATTGCTCATCAGACCGCCGCCGACAACGACAGCCTCAGGGTCAGAGACGCGTACAAGATTCATAATAAGTTCCGCAAGACCTTTTGTGGCATGGCCTACAACTGCTGCAGCCAGCACATCTTTCTGCTGAAAAGCTGCCAGAATGGCTTCTCCGCTCACTTTTTCTCCTGGCACAGGCTGCATAGAAGAGTCAGGAAAATTTTCTTTCAGGCGATGAATTTCGTTGCTCATTCCAAAACCGGAGGCAAAGCTTTCAACACAGCCGTAACGTCCGCAGAGGCAGGCCTGGCTGAAATTCATATCTACTACAGTGTGTCCGATTTCTCCGGCGTCAAAATGGCTCCCGCCAATCAGACAGCCGTCTGTAATCGTCCGTCCTGCAATTCCTGTGCCGACATTAAGATAGACAAAATTCTGCGTTTGTTCACCTATTCCCAGATTCATCTCTGCAAGAGCCGCGTTTGTCACGTCATTATTGACAATAACCGGTAAATGAAATTCTTTCTCCAGCTCCTTGGCCAGCTCAATTTTTTCTGCTTTCTCCGGATTGATTTCAAACCAGATGCCGGTTTTCGAGTCAACACGGCCGACAACGTCAAGACTTATTGCCGCTAGCTTTTCCTGAAGTGTCACCTTCTCCAGATAGAAATGAATTGCATTTTTAATTGATTTTACTGCCGCTCTTTGTGAACTGACATCAGACGGAAAAGTCCGGCTGTCCAAAATTTCGCCTTTTCGACTTAACTCTCCAACCAAAATTTTAGTTCCGCCAAGGTCAACACAAAGAAAGGTTCCTTCTCCCATATTTTTTCCTTAATCAAGATTCGCATAAGTACTTGATTCTGTTCTCTTTCAATTTTTTCGGAAATGTTACTAGTAATGTAAATATCGCAAAAGTATCGTAAAACAATTTTTATTCCGGTAACGTTTCCGATAAACACAGTATACGCTTACATTTTTTGGTTGTCAAGCTGAAAAGGCTTTATTTTGACAACTTCCAAATATCTGTCTATAAAAACATGGCAAAATAAGATAAATTCTGGCAACGTTACCGAAACAATTGACTATTTTCAAAAAAAGTTGATAATAGAGTAAATAAAATCATTCTGAAAAGGACACAGCAACATGAAAAAAATAACAATCAAAGATATTGCCCGTATTGCTGGAGTTTCCGTCAGCACTGTATCTAGAGTCTTAAACGGCGACTCTGAAGTCTCTGAAAAAACCAAAAAAAGAGTCGAAAAAATTATTTATGAAAATAATTATCATCCAAGCATGCTGGCCAGAGGAATGGTTTCAAAGAAAACGAAAATGATTGCAATTATCGTTTCTGACATCACGAATCCTTATTTCAACCAGTTCGTTTCCCACATTGACACTGAGCTGATGAGTCGTGGCTATACACTTTCTCTGTTTGATACTCAGACTGCAAACAGATATTCTCACAAAGAGGATATTGACACAGAAATAAATATTTTTCGTCAGATTCAGGAAAATAATTTTGAAGCTGTTCTGCTGCTGGGCGGCTTGATTGACTATTCTGATGTTGACCCGGTTTATCAGGCAGCTCTTCATACTTTGTCCAAACAGGTTCCGGTTATTGTGGTGGGGCGCGATAGGATTGAATCTTTGCCTCAACCTCAAGCTCAGAACATCTTTTTTGTAGCCCGTGACCAAAAACTGCCGACACAGCTGCTTGTCTCGTATTTGATTCAGAAAAACTATAAGCAATTAGCCTTTGTAGGCGGTTCTCCAGGTGTCTGGATTACCCAGGACAGAACAAAGACATTTCGTCAAGTTTTGTCCGCCCATCATCTGACAATTGATAAAAAGCGTATCATCAATAACGATTTCTATGCCAACAGCGGTTATGAAGCGGTGACGCGACTTATAAACGAAAATGTAAAATTCGATGCTATTGTCGCAATTAATGACCGTGTGGCTCAAGGCGCTTTACGCGCGCTTAAAGACTTTTTAGGGCACACCGTATCAAAAGGCGTTGCAAGTTGTGAATATTTTTCAGAAAACATTTTCAACATTCCCCGCATTACCTCCGTCGACCATAATGTTTATGAGCTGAGCCAGAGAACGGTGAATTTATTAATCAGTATCCTCCAGCAGGACAGTGAAAATGAAGCTGTCGAAAAGTCTGTTCCTAAGCTGATTATCGGCGAATCCTGTTAAATGCCGGAAATTCGACAAAAAAATAAGAAATTCAGTCAAACTTTGAATTTCTTATTTTTTATGGGCTAAACATTTAAAGCATCGCAAACAAATCCAGCTGGTTATCCTCCGGCAAATCGCCCAGAGTTCCCAGTGCATCCAGCGCTTCAATGTTGGTCTGTGTCAGTTTGGTCTTCTGCTTCAAATCATTTTTGCTCAGGAATTTAGTTTCTTTACGCGCTTCAACCACTGACTCTGCAGCAGCCTCACCCAGTGCGTCCATGACAACAAAAGGCGGAATCAGCGTGTCGCCTTCAATGACGAAGTCTTTGGCCTGGCTCTCGTAGAGGTCGATTTTTCCGAAATTGAAGCCTCGCTCACGCATTTCGTTACAGATTTCAAGGGCGGGCAGGAGGTCTTTTTCCAGGTTTGTCGCAGGGTTTTCACGGTCGTTGCCGCGTCGGCGGATGTCTTTGATTCTTTCTTTTATGATGTTGAGCGGGCCGGACATTAATGCAAGGTCAAAACCTTTGGCGCGGATTGAGAACCAGGCGGCGTAATAGTACATGGGCTCGTGCACTTTGAACCAGGCCACGCGCAGCGCCATCATGATGTAGGCGGTCGCATGGGCTTTCGGGAACATGTATTTGATTTTCGAGCAGGACTCAATGTACCAGTTCGGTACGCCGTGGGCTTGCATTTCTGACACGTAGCCTTCGCGCTCTTCGTCGGGAAGCTTCATCCACATACCTTTACGGACTTTTTCCATAATCTGGAAGCTCATGCCTTCGTCTAGGCCTTTGTGAATCAGGTAGGTCATGATGTCGTCACGGCAGCCGATTACAGTCGAAAGTGTGGCAACGCCGGATTTAATCAAGTCCTGCGCATTGCCTTTCCAGACGTCGGTTCCGTGCGACAGGCCGGAAATCTGCAGCAGGTCGGCAAAGGTTTTCGGCTTGGCTTCGGCAATCATGTTCATCGAGGTGAAAGTTCCCATTTCGGGAATGCCGAAGGTTCCAAGGTCGGCCATGGCTTGCTCTTTGGTTAGTCCAAGCGGCTCCGGACCGGTGAAGAGTCCCAGGACTTCTTTGTCGTCAAATGGAATGGTCATCGGGTCCATGCCAGACAGGTTCTGCAGCATTCGTATCATCGTGGGGTCATCGTGCCCGAGAATATCAAGTTTCAGGATATTGTCGTGAATGGCGTGGAAATCAAAGTGGGTCGTCTTCCAAGTGGCATTGACATCGTCAGCTGGGAATTGAATCGGCGTGAAGTCGTAAACGTCCATGTAGCTTGGGATAACGATGATACCGCCGGCGTGCTGACCGGTTGTGCGTTTGACGCCGGTAATGCCTGTGGCCAAGCGTTCAAGTTCTGCACCTCTGAATTGCTGCAGCGTGTAATCGCGCTCGTAGCCTTTAACGAATCCAAAGGCGGTTTTATCTGCGACAGTGCCGATTGTGCCGGCACGAAAGGCATAATCTTCGCCGAAAATATCACGGACGTCCAGGTGGGCAAAGGGCTGGTCAACTCCTGAGAAGTTAAGGTCAATATCGGGGACTTTGTCGCCTTTGAAGCCGAGGAAGGTCTCAAACGGGATGTCCTGGCCGTTTTTGACCAGTTTTTCTCCGCATTCCGGACATATTTTATCCGGCATGTCAAAACCGGAGCCGTAGGTGCCGTCTGTGAAGACTTCAAAGTGGCGGCATTCTTTGTTCGGGCAGATGTAATGCGGTGCTAGAGGGTTTACTTCAGTTATGCCAATCATGGTTGCAACGAGTGAAGATCCGACAGAGCCTCGACTTCCTACTAGATAACCACGCGCATTCGAGCGGTGAACCAATTCCTGCGCGATAATGTAAATCACGGAGAAGCCGTTTCCCACGATAGAGCGGAGCTCTTTTTCCAAACGCTCATCAACGATGTCGGGCAATGGGTCACCGTAGATTTCATGCGCTTTTTCGTATGCCAGGCGGATGATGCGCTCCTCGGAGCCTTCGCCGCCTTCAAAGGTCATGACTGGCGTGTAGAGGTCGTCGCGGACGGGGGTTAAGACCTCGAATTTTTCGGACAAAGCTTGTGTGTTTGTAACGACAATTTGCTTGGCCAAATCCTCACCGAGGAAAGCGAAGTCTTTCAGCATTTCGTCGGTTGTGCGCAGATGCGCCTTGGGCAGCGGCAGGGGCTTGGCGTCTTCACCGTGGCCTTGCGTCCAGTTGATTTCAGCGCCTACCAGCGAGCGGACAATGATTTCCCGGTAGATTTCGTCTTCCGGCGCTAGGTAATGAACGTCGCCACTTGCAATTGCGGGAATGTTCAGTTCATCAGCGACCTGAATGAGTTCGTTAATCGTCTCTTCGACTTCTTTTCTGTTTTTGAATGAACCGCCGGCCAGCAGTGGCTCATAGAGCGCAGGCGGCATGACTTCAATGAAATCGTAAAACTCGGCAATCTCGAGCGTTTCCCGGTGCGTCTTGTTCATGGCTGCATCAAAGACCTCGCCAGTTGAGCAGGCAGAGCCGACAAGTATATCCTGACGATTGGCCTGCAGAACAGAGCGCGGGATACGCGGGACATCAGCAAAATAATTGATATTGGAATAGCTGATAAGTTTGAAAAGATTTTTCAGTCCTAGCTGTGTCTGCGCATACAGCGTCATGTGCTTTGGACGGACTTTTTTGTAGGAATCTGCCGCGACCAGCTCGGCATTGAGCTGCAGCAGATTCGTGATTTCAGGGTGATAAAGACGAAGTTCTTCTAGAAAGGCGTAGTAGAGGCGTCCCGTGGCTTCAGCATCCGAATCCGCCCGGTGATGGGCATCTCCTAGATTAATGCCGAATTTCTTTGTGAGCTGTCCCAGACCGTAGCGTTTTAAGTCAGGCAGGAGATTGCGCGCAAATTCAAGCGTGTCGATAACCGGCTGGGTAATGCGCGGCAGACCGTTTTTCTCGTAGTTGAGATTCATGAAACCATAGTCAAAAGTCGCGTTGTGGGCTACCAGGATGGAATTGCCGCAGAATGCCTGAAATTCTTCCAGCACCTGCTTCAGCGGCTTTGCGCCGGACACGTCGTCATCTGTAATACGAGTCAATTGTGTCGTGAAAGTACTCAGCGGATAACCCGGGTCAATGAATTCATCAAAGTAAGCAATTGGATTGCCTTTGTGCATCTTTGTGGCCGCGATTTGAATCAGGTCATTGTGAACGGCTGAAAGTCCTGTGGTTTCAACGTCAAAGATGACATAAATCTCTTCAAAGAGGTCACGGTCTTCTTCGTTGAACACAATCGGAATTTTGTCTTCAACCAGATTGGCTTCAACGCCGTAAATAATTTTTACGCCGGTCTTTTTACCGGCCTTGTGAGCTTCAGGATACGACTGCGCATTGCCGTGGTCAGTGATTGCAATGGCTTTGTGTCCCCATTTTGCGGCCTGTTCGACCAGCTGAGCGGCGGTGACGGTGGCGTCCATGGCGGACATATTGGTGTGGGTATGAAATTCGACGCGCTTTTCATTTTCTGCTGCCAGGTCTTTACGCACATTCTTGGGGGCGATTTCTTGCAGCGACTGGATTTGCAGGACCATTTCGCGCTTGAAATTGTCCATTTCCAGATTGCCTTTGATGCGTACCCAGAGGCCTTTTTTCTGGGCATCTACGATATTGTCAAAGACTTCTGAGTCGCCGGCGCGCGCCCATTTCTGGGCAATAAAACTCGTCGTGTAGTCGGAGAAATAAAGCTCCAGCATCTGCGAAACCTTTTTCGTGGTGCGGTTTGTAAACTCTTTTTTCTCGACTTTAAAGACATAGCCTTCAAAAATAATGCCGCGCTCCGGATTCTCCGCGTGAATCATCGGTGTGGTCTTCTCCGAAGCCTTAATTTCACGGCCTAGAGACAGTCCTGAGTCCTTGGTCACACCTCTTGCGGCAGCTTTAGCTGCGGCTTTTTTGACAGCAGGCTCCGCCTTGAAGCTGGAATCCGGATTTTCGCCCGGCTCCGATGCTACCAGCGAAGCCAGCGCCGCATCCGATAACTGCTTCTCAACCGCTTCCTCGTGGGCCGCAATGACCTTTTCTGTCTGCGCTTCATCCACTTCGGCCCTAATCTCGATATCCTTAAACCCAAAATCCTGGAAAAGCGCATTGATAATGGGAAGATGTTCCCCCGCCAAACGGTCAATCTGCGGCAGATTCGTCACAAGCAGCTTGACGGACTTATCGTCAGCCTGTATGAGTTTAAATTTTTTGAAAATATTAGTAAATGATGGGCTCGCGCACTCCGGATACCCGAAAATCAGCTGATAGTAGGCATTCAGCTCCTCAGTGTCATAATGGGCATTGTCAGAGCGTGCAATCACAGTCAACCGAGTTTCGGCAATATCCTTGAAAGCCGCCGCCGTCAAGTCTGACAAGAGCTTGAAATCCGCCGCCGGCAAAATTTGCTCAAAAGCCAGAAAAAAATGCCAGAGCCGAGATTCCGTATGCACCTCAACCTTGTCAATTTCCGCATTTACAAAAGCCGGCGAATCCAGTACTTCCGCAGGAAGATGGATTTGCTCGGCCAATTTATCGAAAAGATTCTCCATTGTTTTATTATACTACATTGAAATGATTTTGCTGTGCTAATTTTTTCCTTTTTGCCGGTAAGAGGTCCTCAAGTTCAAGCTGAAAAATTGAATTTTTTGGACAGTTGTGTTTCAATAGTACAATATGGAGCAATTAAAATCTTTCTTTCGCACGCTGCCGCACATTATTTTAGGAATTGCGCTCGGTGTTATTCTCTATCTGTCCGCGACGCAGCTGGTCAATCTCCTGCTCGCGCATGGAAGTCTGCCGGAGAAATCGTTCATTTTCAAGTATCTTTCTATCTCTGCCTATTTTTACAACAATTTCATCCAGAACTTTGTCATCTGCTATATCGTCTGCCTGATTTATTATACAGCTTTTTGGATTTTCAAATACTTAGATTTTCGATTTGCAAAAGCGCCTATATTTAAAACGCTCAACTGGAATACCCGGCAATTTTTCCTCAACCTTATCGTCCCTGCTTTGATACTCACGATTATGTTCAGTATCCACGAGGAAGATTCTGTCAAGTTTATTTTTCCGGTCACGCTGCTGCTCGCGATTAACAATACGCGCCTGCTTTTTCGTACTAGTTCGCTCAAAAAAGAGACTTCTGTCCAAAAAGTCTCTGCCAAGAGTTCTGCACTGCGGCGGCGTAAAAGATCATCTCAGTTGATACGAAGAAAAGCGGGGAATCGAAATCGGGTGCGGTAAATGCTGTTTATCCAATAATTGAACATGCATTGATATTGTTTGCTTTGAGCAGTCATCAAAAGGCACTGTAACGTTGATGTACAGTGCCTTTTGCGTGTTTTCCGAAGCCTTGTTTCACAATATTTTAAAAATCTTTAGCATTCGGTAAATTATAACCATATTTTTCACAGAAATCCTCTCGGAATTCCAGCAGATTATCATCCATAATCGCCTGACGCACACGCGCCATCAGGTTCACCAGGAAATAAAGGTTGTGATAAGTGCAAAGACGCAGGCCGAAAGTCTCATCTGCTTTGATTAGATGGTGCAGGTAAGCTCTCGTGTAATTCTGGCAAGTATAGCAGCCGCATTCCGGGTCAAGCGCTGTAAAATCGTGCGCATATTTGGCGTTGCGGATGTTACAGCGGCCAAAGCTGGTCATGAGTGTGCCGTTGCGCGCAATGCGGGTCGGCAGCACACAGTCAAACATATCCACGCCGCGGATGACGCCGTCAATCAGACTGTCCGGCGAGCCCACGCCCATCAAATAACGCGGTTTATTTTCAGGCAGCAAATCCGTCACATAGTCAAGCACAGCATTCATCTCGGCATGCGTCTCGCCCACGGCCAGTCCGCCGATTGAATAGCCGGAGAAGTCCATGCTGGTCAGGTCGCGCGCCGATTGTTCCCGCAGCTCACGATAGCCGGCGCCTTGTACAATTCCGAAGAGTCCCTGGTCATGCCAGCGTTTGTGAGCTTCTAAGCCGCGTTCTGCCCAGCGCGATGTCCGCTCCACAGAAGCCTTGACATAGTCAAAAGGCTGGAAGAACTGCGGGCACTCGTCAAACGACATCATGATGTCGCTGCCCAGATTGTTCTGGATGGCAATGGCCTTTTCAGGCGAAAGGAAAAGCGGTGCGCCATTCAAATGGTTCTTGAATTTGACGCCCTCTTCCGTAATATTCTTCTTATTCTCGACCAGCGAATAAACCTGAAAACCGCCGGAGTCAGTGAGAATCGGCTGGTCCCAGTTCATGAATTTATGCAGACCGCCGGCCTCGGCAATCAGCTCGTCACCTGGCCGAATCCAGAGGTGGTAAGTATTTGCCAGGATAATCTCGCTGCCGATGGTCTTTAATTCTTCCGGTGACATGGTTTTGACCGTGGCTTGAGTACCCACCGGCATAAACATGGGCGTCGGCCAAGTCCCGTGCGGTGTGATGATTTCGCCCAGCCGCGCGCCTGTGTGTTTCTCTTTTTTTATTAATCTGTATTTTATCGCGTGTTCAGTCATGTTTATATAGTATAGCAAAATTTTGCTCAAATTTGGCCGGAAATTCTTTGATTTAAGCCAGATTTAGGTTCTGAAAAACGACATGAAAAAAATCCGCGAAAGCACGGACTCCATCATTATTCGGACGAACTTACAAACCTTCGGATGCCTCTTCTTCTATCAGATCCTCCTCCAGCTCGTCTTCAATCTTCTCGTTCAATTCCTCAAATTCAACTGAAGGTTTAGGCGCTTTGCGTCCGTGTATAAGGTAATAAAGCAGAGCTACAAATAGTAAGAACACTGCGGATAAGAAGTACAGGTTTCGGTATCCTAGCGTAGGTTGGACTGCTCCCAGCAAGAATGGGCCGACACCGACGCCTAAATCAAACAGCCCATAAATCGAGGACGTAGCAATGCCGATTCTCTCAGGGCTTGCATGGCGGATGGCTATGGCTTGTCCAAATGGCAGAAATGAACCATAACCCAAGCCCACAAAGGCCGCGGCGGCAAGCAGGACAAAGCTGTTTGCTGCAAGACCTGTCATAGCAAGGCCTAACGAGAAGAACAGGAAAGTTGGTATCAGCACGAAATTGTCGCCTTTTTCATCGAACAATCGGCCGGAAAATGGGCGCGAACCCAGTATAAATAAGGCATAAACCAGATAGAATAAGCTGCCCGCTGTTACCAGCCCGATTGAAGCGCTGTAACTTGCCAGGAAGCTCAGGATGCCCGCATAGCCGACACCAATCAGGAAGCCGATAAATGAAATCGGCATGGCTGTTTTTTCAAAGAAACTTGACAGCTTGAAGGGCAGTTTTCCCTCTGTAGAAGGCTTGGCATATTTCTCAGGAACTTTCAGGAAGAAAACGCCGATTAGGGCAATCAGTATAAAGGCTGTCGCGATGATGCGCAGCGCATTGTAGTTCATTGCGTGATAAACCGTGATGGACAGGAAAGGTCCGAAAGCTGAGGCTATGGTGATGGACAGAGCAAAATAGCCGATTCCCACACCGCGCCGTGCAATGGGCACAATCAAGCCGGCCAGAGTTGAGGCCGTAGTTGCCGCAACGCCGAAGCCGATGCCGTGGAAAAAGCGCACCACCATCAATATCGGCAGACTAGGGGCAGCAAAGTAAAGCAAAGTCGTTATCAGGTAAAAAATTGCGCCGAAGAAAAGCAGACGCTTCACGCCGATGCGCATCACCGAATAGCCGGCAAACAAACGTCCAGCGAAACCGCCGACAACAAAAATGCCTGACAAAATTCCGGCAATACTGGCCGAAGCATGAAACTGCGTCGAAGCCACCGTCGCCATAATCACTGTCAGCAAATAGAAAACGAGGTAAAAAAGTAAATTAATAATAAGTGTGAGCGTAAATGTGCCCGTCCAAATTTTATCTTTCTGCATAAATTAAATCATCATCGGCATTTCTTCAAAAAATGCCATCCTTTCTTAAAATTGTTTAGCTGCAGAAAATCTGTGGACTGTTCTTGTGCTTGAGAGTTCTATAATACATACTCTTAGTATAGCACTTTTTGCGGGGACTGGCACTGTCTTTACAGAAAAAATGTAAAGATAATGAAAATTGTACAGTTTTTTTCAATTTTAAAACGGTTTCACCGTAAAATCATGGCACATGACTCTGTGACAATTTTTCTATTTACTTTAACTTTTAAACGGTTACAATTAAAGTATAAAAGAAATAAAGGAGGCTTTAAATATGGCTGAAAAAACAAGTGCGAAAGTAAAAGTTCAGCGTTTCGGAACGTTTTTGTCAATGATGATTATGCCGAATATCCCGGCTTTGATTGCCTGGGGATTCATTACATCTTTGTTCTTGACACCCGGAGGCTGGATTGTCTCGCTTTGGCCAAATACAATAGGTTTTACAAAGGAAATGGCCAACATGGTCGGCCCAATGCTGGGCTACATGATTCCGCTGCTGATTGCTTACACAGGCGGTAAAAATGTCTACGGCAGCGACCGCGGCGGTGTAGTCGGCGCAATCGGCGCCATGGGCTGTTTCATTGCGGCTCAAGTCGGCCCTGGTATCCCAATGATTCTCGGCGCAATGGTAGTTGGTCCGCTCGGCGGCTGGCTGCAGAAGAAATTTGATAACTGGGTACAACCACATATCAAGACAGGTCTTGAAATGCTGGTGAATAACTTCTCAGCTGGTTTCATGGGACTTTTCCTGGCTATTATTTCCTACAAGATTGTTGAACCATTTGTCACATTCTTCACTAATATTGCCCACGACGGCGTTGAGGTGCTGATTAATGCACACTTGATTCCTCTGGCAAACCTGTTCATTGAACCTGCCAAGATTCTTTTCCTGAACAATGCCATTAACCACGGTATCTTAACACCGCTGGGACTTGACCAGGCCAAAGAAGCCGGCAAATCAATTCTCTTCCTGCTGGAAGCTAATCCTGGTCCTGGTCTTGGTATTCTGCTGGCCTTCTGGCTCTTCGGCAAAGGCACGGCAAAATCTACTGCGCCTGGTGCCATCATCATCCAGTTCATCGGCGGTATTCACGAAATTTACTTTCCTTATGTAATGATGAAACCTGCACTCTTCCTGGCTGTTATGGCCGGCGGTGTCTGCGGTACATTCACAAATAACATTTTAGACACTGGACTCGTTGCGCCTGCTGCGCCTGGTTCAATCATCGCAATCTTTGCACAGGGCTCGTCTCCAGCGGCCGGCGGCTTAATGAACTTTGTGAAAATCTTCATCGCCGTCGCAGTGGCTGCAGCCGTTTCATTCATCGTTGCAGCATTCATCTTGAAGCACGACAAATCAATGGTCGACGATTCTGCCTTTGCGGAAGCTCAGGCCGGCGTTGAAGCCGACAAGGCTGTTTCTAAAGGACAAGCCGTGGCTGCTGCAGTTGCAGGCAATTTCTCAGATGTTAAGCACATCATCTTTGCATGTGATGCAGGTATGGGAAGCTCCGCAATGGGCGCGTCCATCCTGCGTAACAAGGTCAAAGAGGCTGGTCTTTCCGGACAAATTGATGTCAAAAACGTTGCCATCGCCAACCTGAAAGCAGGCGGTGATACTATTGTCGTCACTCAGGAAGAATTGGCTGACCGTGCGGCCGCAATGGCGCCGGAAGCGATTCGATTCGCAGTGGACAACTTCCTCAGCTCACCAAAATACGATGAAATCATGTCAGATTTAAAAGGCAGCGGAACAACTGCTTCTCCTGCCGCTCACAACACAGATTCAGGCGATTCCGCGATTGATTTGAACCAGATTGACCAGGTTGTATTTGCACACGACGCAGAGCACATGGGCTCTGCCACAATGGGCGTAGAGACATTAAAGGCAATTTTCCAGAATCATCATGTCAGCATCCCTGTTTCTGAAGTTGAATTCCCAGGCCTCGGCAGTTTCAATTCTCCGAACATCATGGTCGTCACGACAAAAGACTTCACTGACCGGGCGAAACAAGCTGCACCTGGCGCTCAGCACCTTTCTGTGGACAGCTTAATTACGACTGCTGAATACGACAAGATGGTCGCCCGCATGGACAAATAAATCATCAGCTTCTACTACTGAACTTTCCGTCTCATCCCGGGAAGTTTAGTATTTATAACAAGAAATTTTTAACAAGAAAATGATAAAATAAAAGAAAAATTATCTTGTATAACGAAGGAGGCTACTATGCTGGTAACCAGTCGCGAACAGAAGATAATTCAAGCTTTTATCAAAAAAGGTACTTTGACTGTTGCTGAGATGCTTGACATCACAGGAACCAGTCGGCGGACACTTTACCGTGACTTAGAAAAACTGCAGAACTCGCTGCCGCAGTCAGTCGACTTGAGAACCTCCGACGAAGGTTATTATCTGACCGGAGATTTGTCAAATCTGACCACGCACGAATTGGTTGAATTCACTGCCACAGAGCGGCTCTACGGCGAATTGATGCTGTTAATTCAGGGCAAGGCTTCTATCAGCAGTTTGACTGAGACTTTTGGTATCAGCCAGCCGACCGCCACCAATGACCTGCGTCTCATTGACCAGGCCCTGCAGGAAAATAATTTGACCCTGCGGCATGAAGGCGGTTTGAAAATTCTGGGTGACGAGGAAAAGATTCGCTCAATACTAGTAGCAGGCATTTTCAGCTCTTGCAGCATCACAGACGCACTCAGCGGCCAATTTTCAGAAAACATGATTCTCTCGTTCCTGGATTTGGCTCCCTTCAACGCGGCAAAATCGGTTTTTGATAAAAATGAATTACCTGGAATCGTGGATAAAACACGTGTCCTGATGCAGTTTTTCCTGACAGCCAGTCTGCTGCGCCTGTCAGAGGAACATTTCATCAAGTCCAACAATGTGCACAGACCTAGCAAAAATGCGCTGGCCTATGTCAAAAAACTCATCACCGGACTGGAAAATTTTACTTTTACAATCGCCGAAATCACTTATCTGGCGTCAATCTACGATGTTTTGTACTTTGGCTTCGGACGCGATGTGCTCTTTATTGAAAAATTCGATGCTGACTTTTCTTACAAAATCCGCGAATTGATTGATGATGTTTCAGAAGCGCTGGAACTCGAATTCAGCAAGGACGATAAGCTTTACGGCCTGCTTTATGCCCATCTGAAAGAGACGGATATTCTGCCGGAGCTTTTCTCCAATAAGCAGAATGACTTCGTCAAAAAAATTGAAAAGGACAATGAAAAAGTTTTCAATGTGGTCAAAAAGATTTTACCAGATGTTTTTGAAAAGAAATTTTCAAACATGGAAGTCGCTTTCGTCACTTTGCATTTCGTTGCCACACTGGAGCGCAGTGATGCTGTTCTGCCGCTGAATGCCGCTCTGGTCACAAGCCGCGGCCGGATTTCCTGTGAATTTTTAATCAGCAGTTTACGTAAGAATTTTCCTTTTTTGAGGCGGATTGATATTATCCAAACCTCTGCCAAATTCGACAAATCCCTCTACGACGCGATTTTCACAACGGAAAAAGAGCTGGATGACTACATTTACATTGAGCGTTCGCTGGAGCCTAAGCACCTTGACAGCATTCGTCATCAGCTGCGCGAGATTCAGCGCCACACAAAAAAAGTCAAATCTGACGATAGCGTCCAGAACTTTATCAATCTCAATCAGCTTTTCAATATCGGAAATGATATTCAGACAAACTTTACAATCGAAAAGATTGATAATTTACCAAACTTGACAGATGTTGTCAACCAAGTTGTCAAGAGTGTAAACCTGGTTCAAAGCAAGAAAATTGCAGAGCTTCTGCTGATACGCTTTGAAGAAACACACCTTGCCATTCCGGAAACACAAATCGCGCTGCTGCATGCCGTGCACACTTCAATCAAAAAACCGCTCTTCAAAATTTTTGACCTCAGCACTGAAGTCGAAGTAACCGCAATGAACCGCGAAAAAATAAAAATAAAACGCGTCCTGCTGCTGCTTTCACCACCTGAGATTACTGATTATGCCACTTATCTTTTAGGAAAAATCTCCAGCTCAATTATTGAAAACAAACTCTACACGGCCATTTACGACTCAGGAAATTTTGCCGTCGTCAGTGAGCTCTTGCGGCAGATTATCACTGAATCCATCCGCGAATACGGCAACAAATAAGATGTGAAGCACGCCCGGTTTGAAGCGTAGAAAATTAGGAAATCGCGGTTCTGCCCGTAGGGCAGGTTCCGATTTATCTATTTTCCTAGCTTCAGGCGTGCTGAACTCGATTCGAATTAGAAGAAAGGAAGTTTACAGTTTACTGTAAACCATGTAAACCAAATTATGGAAATTCAAAAAAATCTTATCAAACTCAATCAGAATTTCGCAGACAAAGAAGAAGCCATCACATTCTGCGGCCAGCTTCTTGTTGACGGCGGTTATGTCAAGCCTGACTACATTCCGGCAATGATAAAACGCGACCAGGACCTCTCCGTCTACATGGGAAATTTCATTGCTATTCCTCACGGAACAGATGCGGCCAAAAAAGAAGTGCTGAAAACCGGTATCGTCGTTGTACAGGTTCCGCGCGGCGTTAATTTCGGCACAGAAAACGAGCCGAAAGTTGCCACCGTTCTCTTCGGAATCGCAGGCATCGGCAATGAGCACCTCGACCTGATTCAAAAAATCTCTCTCTTCTGCGCAGACGTTGACAATGTCGTCAAACTGGCAGATGCACAGTCGGTCGACGAAATCGCGTCTTACTTTGCAGATTAACCAACTCTAAAGCTTGTAAAAATTGGCACAAACATCTGTGTCAATTTTTCTATTTACAGCCCTCAAAAAGTGACTTATAATAAAATTACAGTAACTAATAGATAAGATGTGAAACACGCCCGCTTTGAAGCGTAGAAATTTACCCCCAAAGGGGAAAGCGACCTCTATACCGCTAAAGCAGTAAGAGTCTGCTTAGGGAAATTGGGTTCTGCCGCAGGCAGGTTCCAATTTCATCTAATTTCATAGCTTCAGGCGTGTTGAACTCAGTTAAAATTTCAGGAGGTTCTTAATGAAAAAAGCAGTACATTTCGGCGCCGGCAACATCGGGCGCGGTTTTATCGGTGAAATTCTAAGTCAAAACGGTTTTGAAATCACCTTTGTCGACGTCAACGAAGCCATCATCGACGCCCTGAACGCGCGTCACAGCTATACGATAGAGCTGGCGAACGATGCCCATGAAAAGATTGAAATCTCAGGCGTTTCTGGTATCAATAACGGCAAAAATCCTGAGGATGTCATCACAGCAATTGCAGCCGCGGACATCGTCACAACCGCCATCGGCCCTAACATCCTGCCTTTCATCGCAGAATTGATTGCAAAAGGCATCAAAAAACGCCGGGAAGAGGACAATGCCTCTGCGCTCGACGTAATCGCCTGCGAAAACATGATTGGCGGCTCCGACTTCCTCTGGAGCAAGGTTCGTGATTACCTTGAGCCTGCCGATTTGGACTATGCCGAGGCGCATGTCGGCTTCCCGAACGCGGCAGTCGACCGCATTGTGCCTAATCAGAAGCATGACGATGTTCTCTACGTGACAGTTGAACCTTTCCACGAGTGGGTCATCGACGAAAGCCAGCTTAAAAACAAGAGCTTCAAGCTTGACGGCGTGCACTATGCGGCTGACCTCGAGCCCTACATCGAGCGCAAACTCTTTTCCGTCAACACAGGACACGCCACAGTCGCTTACAACGGCGCCTACTACGGCTATAAAACCATTCTAGAGGCTTTAGGGGATGAAAAAATCTTGTCTGCACTGAAGAGCGTACAGGCAGAGACACGCCAGCTTTTGCTGGCTAAGTGGGACTTCACAGAAGATGAGCTCATCAAGTATCACGAGACCATCATTTCACGTTTCGCGAATCCGCAGATTATTGACGACGTCACACGCGTTGCCCGTACCCCTATTCGTAAATTAGGCTATGACGAGCGTTTCATTCGCCCGATTCGTGAACTGAAAGAGCACCGCAAGGGCTACGACGCCCATCTTGATGTCGTCGGAAAGATTTTTGCCTATGACGACCCTGAAGATGCACAGTCTGTCGAATTAAAAAAGAAGCTGGCGTCCGAGGAGCTGCAGCCCGTCATTAAGGAAGTGACCGGTTTGTCAGACGCAGACTTGATTTCTGAGATTGAAGCTGTTGTACAAAAATACGCAAAATGATTTAAAATTAAAACTCGAATTTTGAAGTGAAATTCGAGTTTTTTATATTTTCAGATGCCGTCCTCAAACTCATCATCATCGTCGTCCTGCACATGCTCCACATGCACATAACGCGCAATGGCCGCTTTTCCCTCTGTAACAAGGCTTTCCGCCATCTCAAACGCCGTGTCTGCCGGCGTCAATGTCGACATCAGGAGAAGCGGGAAATTCGTGCCTGAGATGACCTCAATGTTTTTCTCCGGCAGCTGCATCTTCAGCATGACAGCCTCTTTGTAAGGGGAGCCTCCCTGCAAATCGGCCAGAATCAGGACTTCTGAGCCGGTTTTGGCCAGTGCCTCAGATAGGTGCGCATGCAGCAGTTCTGTGCTGTCGGACTCTTCAAAATTCACGTTTTGTACATTGGCTTGCGGGCCTGCAATCAGGTCCAGTGCGGATAGCATGCCTTCTGAGAAATGGCCGTGGCCTGTGACGATAATGTTTACCATAAATTTCCTTTCTTTAATTAAAGTATGCCGAAGAATGACAAGATTAAGACTAGAACGAAGGTTCCGACGATTAGGATAATCGGGTTCATCTTCTTTTTGCGGATGAGGTAGTAGAGCAGGAAGACGAAGGCAAAGGGCAGGATATTCGGCAGGATGTGGTCGAAGAAGCCGGTCTGCAGGTCGAGTTTGCTGTCTTTGTTGATGACGAACTTGGTTAGAACTGTGATGTGGACATATGAAGCAATCAGGCCGCCGATAACGGTCACACCGAGGACAGTTGCCGCGTGGCCGATTGTCTCAGACTGCTGTTTAATCATCGGAATAGCTTTGACGCCGAGATTATAACCTAGACGTGTTGTAAAAAAACGTGTCGCAAAAATTAAGCAATAAGCGACAAAAAACAGAATTGGGCCAAGAATGCTTCCGCCGATTGCCATTGATGAACAAATTCCCGCTAAAATCGGCAATATCGTAAACCAGAAGATGGCATCGCCGATTCCCGCCATTGGTCCGAAAATCGCATTTTTCAGGCCGCGGATGGTTGCCCGGTCTTCGTGTCCTTCTTCCATTGACAAAAGGAGTGCCATCAGAAAGCCGGCCAGATGCGGGCTCGTGTTGATAAACTCAATGTTATCAACCATTGCGGCCTTTAAGCCCTCTTTGTCATCCTTATAAATTTTCTTCAGATAAGGCAGCTGCGAGAACATGAAACCGCCGGCCTGCATACGCTCATAGTTCATGCTGGCCTGCAGGTAGACAGAGCGCACCGCCAGATGGTTGATGTCTTTTTTCGTCAAAACACGCACAGTTTTAGCTGCTGCAGGCACTTCTCCTGCTTCATTTTTAATTTCATCAGATGCCATTTGAGAAGTCCTCCTCGTCCGGATTATTTCCGCCGCTGTTGAGCGGAGGCATGGTCGGCTTATTATTCTTGATTTTCTGGTCAATTGTGTAAGTAAACAGTGCGAGTGCAAAGCCTACAACGGCAACCGGTAGTAAATTCGAAAAATTCAGGAATGTGGCCAGAATAAAACCAATCAGCAGGAAGGGCATGAATTCCATCTTCAGCATGGTATTCAGCAGCATGGCAAAACCAATCGCCGGCAGAATACCTCCGATAACTTCAAAGCCGTGCGTCAGCCAGCTCGGCAGAGAAGCCACAAACTGTTTCATCGGCGTCTGAGCCAGATAAGCCGTCAGGAAAACCACGACGCCGTAAGTCACTGCCACAATTCCCGTCGTCACGAAGTGAATCTGGGCGACTTTCTTGGTGTCTCCCTCATGCGCAGCCGTATCAATCTGGCGCATAAAGAAAGCAAAAGCAGAATAGAAGAACAGGATGACATACTGCATCAGCAGTGAGAATGGCAGTGCCAGCGCCATCGCAGCCTGAGGCTCCGCACCAGTTGTATGCGCAATGACGACGCCCATCACAGCTGCCAGAATCGGGTTAGGCGGCTGTGTTCCGCCTGCAGGCGTTAAACCTGCAAAAGCCAGCTCCGTCACACCGCCGACAATCAGACCTGTCTGCACATCGCCTAGAATAATGCCGGCAACCGTCGCAACAATGATAGGGCGGAAAATATAAAGCCCCTCCAGCCAGAAGTCAACCCCTTGAATGATTGCTGCAACCGCAAGAAGAAGACCTTGAACCAATGTGATTTGCATTCCTTTACCTCCTACTATTAATTATTTTAAACAGTCTGTCCACTTTTACAAACTGCTTTCATTACTTGACGTCTTTGAGCACATCTTTCGAGTCGCCCGGCACATCCTGAATATAGACCTCGACGCCGTCTCTGATGATGGCGTTCAAATCTGCGGCTTCCTGCTCGTCGACATAAACTTTCTTGCTCAAGGCATGCTTGCCCTCTGAAAAGTGCATATTCCCGACATTCAGCTGTTTAATCGGGACTCCAGCTTCAATCAGCACACGTGCAGAGTGCGGGTTTCTGACCACCAGAAAAATCTTCTGAAACGGTGCAGCTTTTCCGATAATGTCAATCGTGCGCTGCAGTGTGAAAAAGCGGACGCCGGCGCCGGAACTCTCTGCAGTCATAGACATCAGCTCCTGAGCTACCGTATCCGTTGCAGCCTCGTCATCTGCCACCACAATCAGATTCGCCCCTAAAGTTTTTGTCCAGGTGACGCCGACTTGTCCATGAATCAGGCGATTGTCAATACGTGTTAATAAAATATTCGGTTCCGTCATTTTTTTCTCCTCGAATAGCATTCGCCCAAGGGCTCGGCTTTCCACAATAAAAATAAAATTATAGACAAATGAGTCTATAACTTTATTATAACGCTTACATTCAGGAAAATTTCCACATCATCCAACATTTTCCTGGAAAATTTTCCTAATTTTACAAATTAACAGCAGTCGCTGTTTTCAACAGTGTCTCGTTTAATGTCTCAATATTCTGGCGTCCGACTTTTTGGCACCAAGCTCTTGCGCCTGCTTCCCCCTCTTTGATGAAGACTTCGACAGCACCTGCCCAGGTCGCGCGTCCGCAGAGCACACCATTAAATGTGCTGCCTGCTTCTTTGGCAAAATACAAGGTCTCGTTGAAGAGCTCGGGGCTTACACCAGCAGACAAAAAGATAAACGGCAGCTGTGTTGACTCGGCCTGAGCCTTAAATGCGGCCTGCGCCTCTTCTTTGCTGTAAACAATCTCCCCCTCACCATAACCCTCAACAAATTTCATATTGACAGGCACTTCGACCTTCAGGCAATCAATGCCGTAACGAGAATCTGAGAAAACCTTCATCATTTCATTGACCTTAGCTGGCTTGATTTTTGCATACTCGGCTGACGCAGCATCTGTGATATTAGCGTCATAGGTCACAACTTCCAGAAAGAATGGGAGTTCTTCAGCTGCACATTCTGAACCGATTCGCTCAATAAATGCCTTCTTGCGCTCATTGATGGCGTCAGGCTCGTCCACATCGTAGTAAAGCAGGAATTTGCAGGAGTCAGAACCAGCTTCACGCAAGCGGCGCACTGACCAGACGTCCAGAATATCCGGGAAACGGCCGGGCTGAGTGGCATCATAGCCTGTTTTTTCGTAAGAAGTCAAAAGTCCGCAGCTGGCGTGACGCTTCCGACTGGCCTCAATGCCGTATTCAGCGTCCAGCAGGATTGCCGAGGCATAGGGCGTCAGCTCTTCGGAAATAATGGACTTGAAAGCCTTAATCTGGGCATCTGTCGCCGGCATTGGCTGGTCTTTTTCCATCATTTTACGTAAAGCCCCGCGCTGGTCGATGGCCAGTGCCGCAATCGTGCCTTCACTGCTCAATAAGTTTTGAAAATGTTCTTTTCTTGTCATCTAAAATCTCCTTAAAATCACAGCGGATAAATCGTCACGCCTTTAACGACACGGTTGACAGTGCCTGTGACTGACGGTGTGTCCGGCGTATTGCCGACATTGAGCGAAGCGGTCAAGGCGATGATATGAGCAAAGACAAGGGACGGGAAGACTTGGTAGGCCGGGTGAATCTTTTCCGCTGCTTCATAGCTGAAGCCTTCTTCGACAGCTTGTCCAATCAGCACAGTCCTTGCTGCAATCCCGTCTTCTTTTACTTCTTTGTAGAGGTCAAGGTCATATTGGCGCGTATAGTCATTGTTTGAGCCAAAGACAAAGACGGCAGTTTTGTCGTTTATGAAGGATTTCGGTCCGTGGCGCAGGCCCATTGAGGAGTCAAAGACAGTTGCGACTTGGCCGGCGGTCAATTCTAGAATTTTGAGCTGGGCTTCGCGTGTCAAGCCGGCCAGAGGACCAGAGCCGACGTAAACCACGCGATTTAAGCTGTCCGGCAAATAAGCCGAGATTTCCGTCTCACGCGCAATCACGCCTTCAACCGCATGCGCCGCCATTTCAACCTGCCGGCTCTTCTCATCGTCTGATTCGTGCGAGAAAATCAAGGTCGCAAGCAGCGTCATGGTTGAGAATGAGCCTGTCATCGCAAAGCCCAAATCCAGTGACTCCGGCGGTAAAACATAATTCAGCGCATTGGGCATACTGTCCAATTTCTTTGAAAGCTCCCCGTCGACCGCGCAAGTGATTGACAGCTGATAAGAATTCTTGACATACTGTTCAACAACCTCAACTGCTGCCGTCGACTCAGGAGAATTCCCGGAGCGCGCAAATGAGACAAGCAAGGTTGGTGTGTCTTTTTCAAGTGTTGACTGCGGTGCAGAAACAATATCCGTTGAGCCGATACTTTCAAAGCGGAAACGCTTCGTGTCGCCAAGCTCTATCAAGCTCTTCACCACTGTATCGCCAACATACTGCGAGCTGCCCGCACCCGTGAAAATCACGCGCACATAAGGATGCTGAGCCGAAATCATATCCAGAAATTCAGCAATTTTTTCCTTATTGTCCAGATATTCTTTGAATGCCTTACGCCAGAGTGCCGGCTGCCCGAGCACTTCATGCACCGTATTGAGCGCACCTTTGGCTTTTAATTCGTCGTCTGTAAGTTGAAACATTTTACCTCCTGCATGTTGCTTGATGCATTTAAGGGGACGCACTGTACCCTTCTTGTAAAAAGTTTATCATGCACAAATCGGAAAGACTTTCAAATCCAGCAATGGTTTTCAGGAAATTTTTCCAAATCAAAAACTAGATGACATCGATTGCACCTAGTTTTCATTTTTTCGGGAAAAGTTTTTCAGTTTTTGTGAATTCTGACAGAATATTTTCAAACCTGTGAAAATTCACGACAACTTTGCACTGTTTTTCTGCAATCAATCCCATCTTTCATGCAAACTGTCTCAAAGTAAAGCAATTATTTCCATTCACCCCAATAGTCCACGTTTGCTTCGTAAAGCTCGTCAAGTACTTTTTTACCAATGGTGTAATCTGGGACTGTTTTGTTCAGCATCATGGCTTCAATGGCCGTCTGATAGGAATCTGTCATGGCTGCTTCTACTGTTTTCTGCTCGTAAGCTTTTTGCATTTCCATCAAACCTTTCTGGAAAACTGGTATTTTTCCGATGTTGATTGTTTCTGCACCGGCACTCCCGATGTAGGCCGGGACTTCAACTACGGCTTCTGCGTCGAAGTTGGAAATCGCGCCGTGATTCTTCTGATTGACGACAAATCGCTCGCGGGTATTGTGGATGATGGCGTAGGCAATGTCGACGATATAGTTGCCGTGAACGCCCGCATGAAGGCTGGAATCTTTCGCACTGCCGTTTGCGATAACGCGTCTGCATTCGTCATAGATTCGTTTCTCGCGCCCTTGCATGACATAGTCACCGCGTGTGAAGCCGGCGTCAAGATGCTTGAAGGCCTCGTCCGGCGTCAGATAATACTGCAGGTAACAGTTGGGAAAATATTCAGGGAAACGTTTAAATATGCTAATCATTTGCTTGTAGGTTTCAACCCAGTAATCGTCGCCGATTGTTTCTTCGTTTGACATCAGGAGCGTGTCAATTTTTCCGGTGACAACGTCTTCACGAAGCTGCGGCAGCAAATCAGTCCCATTTTCATCAATAATCTGCGTCCACCAGCCGAAATGATTCAGCCCGAAATACTTGAAAGTCAAATCACGGTGTGCTTTCCCGAAATATTTGGCAATCGCGCCCTCAATCGAAATCGGCATGTCACAGATGCAGAGAACTTTTGCTGTGGGAAATTCTTGATGAATAGCCTCAGAAAGAATCGCTTCCGGATTGGTATAATTCAAAATCCAAGCGTCAGGACAGATTTCCTTGACTTTACGAATGATTTCCAGCACTGCCGGAATGACACGCATTGCAAAAGAGAAACCGCCGAGACCACAAGTTTCTTGACCAATCAGGCCATTTTTAATGCAGATTTTCTCATCGACTGCACGCTGCTTGTTAAGTCCTGGACGAATCTGCATGAACAAGAAGTCTGCATCTTTCAGAGCCAGGTCAATGTCCGTTGTATATGTGACATTAACGGTTGAGCCCGTTTCTGCATAATACATTTTCGTGTACTGCCCAAGCAGGTCAACACGGCTTTTGTCAATGTCGTATAAAACCAGGTCAGTCAGATTGAGCTCTTCTGCGCGCTGACGCAGAACTTCCAGTATCCCTGGCGACTGTGTGGAGCCGCCGCCAATCATAACAAATTTATTTCCCATTTGATTTTTTCCTCTTTTTTGTTTTTTAGTAGTGGATAATTTCCAGTTCATTTGCTTCAAACATTTCTTTCACCTTCGGGTCTGTCAATATTTCGACTTCCCGCATTCTCTGAAGATTAAAAGATGAACCGAAGTATAAGGCTTCATCGATAAAGGCCGGATGTACCATAAGTTCTGTGACATCTTCCGTTACATTGTCCAGAACTTTTTGAATTTCTTTGTAGCAGTCTTCTTTGACAATCTCGTAGGACTTTTCCATATTTCTGATAAAAGGATAATTCATCAAGTCTGCGAATCCGCGAATTCCCTGTTGATTCGGAAGTTTTACCCTTTCCTCTAATCCGTCATAATTTCTGAATGTTAGATGGTACTTATTTGCCAATTCCAGTACAATGCATTCATTTTCCGGGAATGAATGCACATGATGATGGCTGTCCAAGTGCGTCAGGGCAACTCCAGCATTAAGCAGATAATCAATTTGAGAGGACCATTCCTCATAAATTTCCTGGTCCAGCATTTTTTTCCTTGCCACTGGATAATCAGCCAGGCGATAAAATTTGCCTTCTTCAGTTGTTAGACTTTTTCGCGCTGACATTGGCCTGCCGCAGGTCAGAACCAGATGTGCACCTACACCTAATTCTGGATTCTCTTTTGCTAACTGAATAGCCTCATCGCGCCCCGGCATATTCGCCATCAGTGTCGTTGAAGACACCAGTCCTTCTTGGAAAGCTTTAAAAATTCCACGAGTAACTGTAGATGAGTAACCAAAATCATCCGCATTAATAATTACTTTTTTCAATTTATCTCCTTTTTCATTTCATTTATTGGATTTTCATTACAAATAAAGTATACTAGTATAAGTAAGCGTTCGCAATAGCTTTCCATGCGGTTGTGCATGCTTTCAACAACTGAAAATATTTTCACATTACGGAGTGATAATGACAAAAATTTACTACTTGGACCGGCTTCTTCCCGGCAACTCTCTGCGTCCTGAAGACGAGCCGGTGATTGAAACCATCGTCCAGTCCATCCAGCAGAATGAACCTCTGGATATTCGCGTCATTGCCAAGAAGACTTTCTCTTCTCCTGCCTCAATCAGCCGTTTGGCCAAACGAAGCGGATTTAACAACTTCAAGGAGATGATTTTCTTTCTGTCAAAGGAATTTGGAAGCACTGAGCTTGAAAAAATCGAAGTTCTTCCTTTTGTGTCCAGCAACGCTAATCCGGAGGAGATAAGCCAGCTTTTGCAGCAAACTTTTTCTGATAAGCGAATTTACCTTTATGGAGAAGGTTTCTGCCAGTTTTTAGTAAACTACCTTTACCGCAAGCTTCTCTTGAAAAAAATTTACGCCGTTGATTTAGACGGCGTAGAAATCAGCCTAGTCTCAAACGGTCTTCCTCACACCTTATTTATCTTTTCTCAGTCTGGCGAAAACAGCCGAGGCCTGATTAAAATCGAAGAGTGTAAAAAATCCGGCGGAAAAGTTGTCGCGTTCACAGCTTCCAAAAACAGCCGTTTCACACAGGAAACAGACCTATCTTTCATCATTGACAACGGTCCTGACAAGCTTGAACGAGAAAATCAGGGGCTTAATTATTTTTATGGAAATTGTCTTAATCTGCTTGAGTACCTCGTTAAGCAATATGGGAAATAAAACTCCGCTCTCTTAGTTTTCTGCTAAAAGAGCGGAGTTTTTTTCAATCTTTCTAAGCTGAAAATACAGCATTTTTCAGACTAAATTCCCCGGCCTGCTTAACAAGTGCACCTTCTAAATTCTGCATGAGCACAACAATAATCATTGGATCTTTCTTTGCTGCTCTTATTGATTCATTGTCCATCTGCGCAAGAAGCTCTCCCTGCTTGACTTTCTGACCTTCTTTGACCTTTATCGTGAAAGGTTTACCCTGCAAATCCACAGTATCAATCCCCATGTGAATCATGACTTGATTTCCTTCTTCTGTTTCGAGACCAATCGCGTGAAGTGTGGGAAAGATATTCGTGACTTTTCCATTTGCAGGTGAATAGACCTGTCCATCATGATTTTTAACTGCAAAGCCGTTACCTAATGCCTTGCTGGAAAACACCGGGTCTGGAACATCTTCAATGGCAATCACTTCCCCATTTGCCGGACTGTATAAATCTTGAGAGTTATGCATGTTTCCTGAGACGGGTGCTGAATCTGCATTAGCCTGGCTAATCGTTTCTGGAAGAATTTTTTCTCCCGTTTTCAAATCCTCAATATACGCTTCAAGAGATTCTCTGAGCTCCTCAACGCCAATGCCGATAATAATCTGGATGTGTTTTTGCTTGTCAACCACACCTGAAGATGGATAGGTTTTCAGCAACTCTATATCCACCTTGCTTGCATCTTTTACCTCTAGGCGCAGTCGGGTGTAGCAATTGTAAACCTCAGCGATATTTGAAACGCCGCCGAGTCCTTTAACGATGACAGCAAGCCCCGCCTCTTTGTTTTTTGAAATAACAGCCGAATTTACCCCGCTTTCTTGAGTTTCCTCTGCCGCCGCCCGTCCAAGCGTGGGAAGATTCAGTTTGACAATCAAAGTCTTGAAAGTAAAATACTCAAGCAGTGCAATTCCAATAATAATTGGAATAATCATATATTGATGCCCAAGCTTCAAAGGCACAAACAGTGACGGAATTGTTTCAGGAATACTTCCAACCATGACTCTTAGCCCTAAAATATTAGAAACAAAGAAACTCAGTCCAAATATGATGGCATGCGCCAGCCACAGCACAGGAGCAGTGAAGAGAAAAAGGAATTCAATCGGTTCAGTCACTCCAGCCAAAGCTGCGAGAATAACCGTTGGAAAGAGAATGGCTTTGACTTTTGTCTTATTTTCCGGACGTGCGGTTTTGATGAATGCTGCTGCGATGGCAATCGGAAAGGCCAATGGGCCAAAATTAGTCAGGAAGCCAATCGCCGGATTCATCTGAGTCACACTGTCAATATTTCCAAGCTGAGCCAGCCAGATATTGTAGGCACCGCTAACCGTATGACCAGCGACTTCAGCTGTTCCACCCATCGGTGTATAATGGAGCGGCATCCAGAGCAGGTGATGCATCCCCACCGGAAGAAGCATTCTGTTTAAGAAACCATAGCCGAAAAAGCCGAAAGGTCCAGTTTTTGCCATCCCGCTCACAAGGATGTTAACGCCGGAATTAATCAGCGGCCAAATATAAGTGATGACAATCGCGAGAGCAATCGTCGCAAATATCGTCAAAGCAAATGAGAATTTTGTCCCCTCATAGGGCGAAAGGTATTTGTTAAATTTCACGTTTCCAAAACGATTGACCATAAAACCAACCATGCAGCCAAGAATAATTCCCAGGAAGACCCCCATGTCATTGACCTGAACGCCCATGACCATGTTTTGTCCTGTTCCGAAGAGCCCTTGTTCACCCGCCTTAGCCAGCCGATGGGTCAGATTAAGCCAAGAATTATTGGCAAATAGAAAGACCATAAAAGCTGTGACAGATGTAATCGCAGCATCCGTCTTCTTTTTAGCCAGAGCCGTGGCAATTCCGATACAGAAAATGATGGACAGAGACCCTATTACACCTGATGTGGTAATCCCGAAGAAGAAATCACCGATGCTCTTTAGAAGCTGCGGCATAAATCCCATGCGCATAATCGCTGCGACAGAGATGATGAGTCCGGACACCGCCATAAACATAACGGGCTGGATGATGGCACGCGCAAAAGTCTGCGTGGCCTTCTGGAATGTTTCTTTCATAACTAACTCCTTTGAAAAATATTTTGTGATAGCTCTAGTTTACAGAAAAGGCAGCGGTTACACAATACTTCTGAGACATCTAAATTTCATTTTCAATAGTTGAAAACATTTTCACATATTTCCCTACAAAAAATCGGAGTACAAGTACTCCGAACAGTTCTTCAGATTCTTCCAGAAATATTTCCAAACCAGTGAGAATTCACGACAACTTTGCCTATTTTGTTCACAAAAGTGCAAGCAATGCCTGTAAATTGTCAATCAGTAAATCCGCCTCAGACTGGTCAATATCAATGTCTTTGTACTCAATCGCCCAAACAGTGGCGCCAGAAGCTTTCCCAGCTTCGATGCCGATTTTTGAGTCTTCGATAATGAGCGTTTCTGTCGGTTCAACCTTCAGCCGTTTCATGGCTGTCTGGTAAATCTCGGGATTCGGCTTGCTCTGCTTGAAGTCCTCGCCTGATAGAATTTCATCAAAATAGTGTTCGATTTCGTTCGTCGTCAGGACGTTTTCGATTTCTTCATAGGTGGAGGACGAGGCCAGCGCGAGCTTGCAGCCTGCGTTTTTCAGAAACTCCAATGTCGGTTTGACCTCTGGAAACAGCAGCTCTTTCACGGGCGCATGGACGTTTGCGAAATAGGCTTTCCATTGGCCGCGCAGTTTCTGATATTCTTCCTCGCTGTAGGTCGGCATGAGCTTCATCAGGACTTGTCTGGCCTGGCCGCCGAAGATGTCTTTTTCGGTTACCAGATTCGGGTCAAAGCCTGCGGAGGCAAAGAATTTCTTCCAGTGCTTCATGTAATAGCGCTCGGTGTCGACTAAAACACCATCCATGTCAAAAATGACAGCTTTGTACTTTTTGTTCACCTTGTTCACATTACTCACAATAAAACATTGACTCCATTTACAAAATTTATCTCATCATTTGCCAGGCGATTAGCCATGCCGTCTTTCGCAATCAGGGCGATGCCGTAATGAGCTGCGCGGCCAGAAAATTCACGGCTGACCTGCTCCAATGTCTGAAAATCCGACAAATCCGCAAACTTGCAGCTTTCAATCTTCTCGAATTTTTCATTCAACTGAACAAATTCAATTGCTTTGAGGCCGTGCGGTGCACTGAATCCGTAGTTTTTCAGACTTATCGTAACCACTGCCGAATCCTTGATTTCAATTGACTCTGCCTGGATGCGGTAGCCCAGATAATCACGGAAATATTCGTAGAAACTGCGCCTGCGGCTTTGTCCATTTTCGTCCAGCAGCCATTCTTTCTGCACGGGAAGCTTGTTCTCCGCGATGATTTGCGGCGTGATGAGGATACGCTTCCATTGTATCATAGATGAGTAGTCTGTGTAATTCTCCAGCGAAATTTCTTCTGCTTCGCTGTCAGGACGCCCGTTGCGGCGTAATTCATTAATCCAGGTCTGTTTCTCAAAGCTGCCGAATTCCATTTCCCGGTAATTGTGCGCCAGGCTCAGCGAGGTGAAATGTCCGCTCGCAAGGCGTCTGGCAAATAAGACAGGGTCAATGATTTTCGTGTCCAGATAAATCGGATTTGCCCACCACCAAATCATCTCGCCGTCATTGATGACGTTTTTTGAGTCCTGGCTGAGCTGGCGGTACTCAAAGGAAAACTCATTCTTGCCCGCAGAATTCCAGACGTGCGGGATTCCAATCAGAAAGTCGTCATGGAAGCCGATTTTCTGAAATGCCTTGCTTTCGCAGTCAACATTACGGTTACGGATGTTGAGATAACGGACTTGGAGCGGCATCGTCTCCGGCATGATTTCCAGTTCTTTCTGAAGCACCGCAGTCTCATCTATGCGTTCACGCGCTTTAAATGCCCATTCGCCCCAGGCGCCTATGATGCCTGCCTGCAGAGTCAAAATCTGATTTTCGTGTGCAGCCAGGAAGTCCTTGAGCTGGTCCAAGTGCCGCAAAATCCATTTGAGCTCAGGCTCCTGCGCTTGTACCTCCCTATCTTTCCAGACATAGGCAAAGCGCAGCACTGCCTTTAAATTCAGCTTTTTCAGTGCGTCAAAATAAGCTTCCATTACAGCAAAGGCCTTTTTGTCCAAATCCTGAGCCTTATAGCCGGTCAGGTAAAAGTAAACTTGAGCCAGAACGGGATGGTCATCCTGATAGAGCCTGTACTCTCTGTTAAGCGCGTCAATAGCATCCGTTTCAGCGTACTGATAGATTCCCCGGCCGTTTGACAAATCGCAGTAAGTTTCTAGACGAAAACCGCGGTCTGTGTTATTTAATAATTCCCGGTCATCCGCTGAGAATCCTTTAAAATATTTTTTTGTCATTTTCCTGCTTATTCTCAGAAAAAGGGGCGATTTTTCACCCCTTTCACATTTTTTCACAGCTTACAGCATTACTGCGGCATTTTTTCATTCAACGTTTTCATAAAATCTTCCGCAGCCACTTGCGGTGTCATCTGATGCACAAGCTTCACGCCGAGCGAATCAAGCTCGCGCAGCTCTGCTGCCTCTTCAGGCGAGAGGGAAACAGACTTGTAAATCATGGTTTTTCCGTCAGCGTTTGAAACATTTCCGACATTAATCTCTGAAATGTCCACACCAGCTTTTTTCATCGCGACAAGCGCTTCAATCTCGCGTGTGACAATCAAGAGCCTTTGCGTGTCATAGCGATGCGCGAGGATATTATTGATTGCTTTTTCAACAGGCAGAACAGAAAGATGAACACCAGCCGGCTTTGCCAGCTTCAGCGCCTCTTTGCCGAAATCATCCGCCGCAATGACATCGCCCACCACCATCACACGGTCAATCTGAAGTGAGGGTGTCCACAGCATGGCGACCTGCCCGTGAATCAGGCGCCCATCTATACGTACATTAATAATTGTCATTCAATTCTCCTTTACAAAAATATATTCTTACCTTTACTTGGTGACCCAGCCAGTCGCACCAAGGATAACCGCACCTACCAGCACAATGAAGAGCACTCTGAGGTTCGTCATGCCTTTCTTGCCCAGCAGCCAGTAAATCAGCCCTACAAGCGCTGCCGGCAGCAAACCAGGAAGAATAAGATTAATCGAGTTCTGCAGGTTGAACGGCACTTTACCAATCATTGGTGTAACATTCAGCTGGACATGGACGATTGAAGCAATCATAGCACCTACCATGAAGACACCCATCAAAGTAGCTGAATTAATCAGAGAGCCGAAGCGCGCAGACAAGTCAGAGACGAGTGATGTCCCTTGCTTGTAGGCCCACTTAACCTGCGACCAGCGAAAGACAATCCAGACAATCTGCACTGCCACCATAATCGCAACACCGGCAGGATTTTTCTGCAGTGCCATCGTCGCTGCGAGCGCCCCAGTGACTGTTGAAGTGATTGACGTCAGCGAATCACCAATAGCCGCAAACGGCCCCAGCAGACCAGTTTTGATACCTTCAACAGCCGAGCGGGACTCAATGCCTTCTTTTTCTTCCACAGCCAAGTCAATACCTGTGATAATCGTATTGAAAAAGTTTGAGGTATTGAAGAACTGCGTGTGACTGCGCATCATTTCTTTCAGCTCTGGTGTATTATCACCATAGATTTTACGCAGCTGAGGCAGAATGTGATAGAGATAACCTGACCCCTGCATACGCTCATAGTTCCAGCCTGACTGGAAAAAGAACAGACTGCGTTTGTTGATTTGACGGAAGTCTTTATCCGTTAATTTGTACTTTGGCTTAGAATTCGTCATCTTCAATTTCTCCTTCTTCATCTGGTTTTGGCTCAGTCGGCGTATTAGTTTTTCCGCCGTCAGCAGACTCGCGCTGATAATTGAGATAAGCAAGTGCACCGGCAATCAGAGCGATTGCAAGCATTGGCAAGCCATTGAAGGTGCCTGTCGGCGTAAAGCCTTTCACCAGACTGCCGAGACTGGCAACAGAGCCGCCGATTGTCTGAATGCTGGTGAACACAGTCGCCAGAAGCGTCGTGATGGTAAAGCCGAGAATGAGATAGCCGACATGACGCTTTGTAGGCAGAAAACGAAGCAGAATCGCGAAACCAACAGCCGGAAGCACACCGCCCGCAAGCGTCAGACCGTCACCCAGCCATTTCAAATCGCCCGTCAGGACATTTACCAGTGAAGTGACCAGACCGCTGCCGAACGCCAAGGCAAAGAACACAGGTATCATACGACTGAATGTCCATGAAATAATACCAGCAAGAAACCAGTGTTCAATCGCACTATAGTTCTCTTTTTCAACCTCTGTGTCGATTTTGTGGGCAAAGAAAGTGTTGGCCATACGCCCCAGAATATCCGTGTAGACAAGCAGAGCAGCAACCGGCACCGCAATTGTCGTCAGCGCCAGCGACGTGTTCATGTGCAGTGAGACTGAAAAGGCCGTGCCGAGAATCGCTCCGGACTGTGCATCAATCTTGCTGGCACCGCCAGGCGTTCCGATTCCAAGCACCATCAGCTGCATGCTGCCGCCGATGAGAAGCCCCGCACCGACATCACCCATGATGACTCCGCTGACAAGCCCTGCAGTAACTGGGAAGTTAAAGCCGGTCACAGGTCCCACATCATCGAAAATCACCCATCCGCTGTAAAGGGTAAGCAATAAAATTTGCCACCAAGCCATTTTTGTATCCTCCTAAAAATTTATTTTTGTTAAGGGCACCTCTAAAAACTGCTTTTCGTGACTTTTGAGATAAATTTACGAAAGTCAAGGAAGTCCGACGACGGCTTACAGGTGTAAGTCTAGGAGGTCTGACGCAGGATTTCGGAAATTTAGCCAAAATCACGAAATCTGAGTTTTTAGAGGTGCCCTTAAGACCAAATCTAACAAACACAATTTAGAAGTGGCCCTAAAGCCGTTAATTATCTTCATCCAGATAAACCGGATGGTCTGTGAGTGAAAGTTTTTCTGAAAATCTGCCTTCTGTTTCAAAGACAATGATTTCATTTTCACCCTCATGTAAAAAACTCCTTGACAAATACAGTGAAAGAACAGGCCCCTTCTCCCAATAACGCCCGATATTCTTGCCATTCACCGTCACGAAGCCTTTCCCAAAGCCCGTCATATCAACATAGCAATCCTCAAAATCCATATTCAACTCAAAGTTGAATTTGTACAATGCCGGCACATTTGTCTGCCAGCCCTGACTAAAATCTGCCTTTGAAAGCTTTTCATCCAGCAGCGAATAATGGCGCCAGTTCCCCGTCATATAGTGAATGTCGCTCATCAGACCAGAGCGAATGCCCTTGCGTTGAGAATCCGCCAGCAGCCGCGCGCCATAATTCACACGTCCCATATTTTCGACAAGTATAGAGACTTTGTTCATTTCTGACTTGATTTCCGTTTTAATCTCCGCACCAATTTCTTCCTGATACTGCGTACAGATAAATTCCTCGTTCAGATAGAACTGGACACGGTCAGAGGCATCAATAATCCTGAACTTTTCCTCCGACCCGTCTCGCAGATAATCATTCTCATAAAGGACATATCCGTAAGAATGTCCAAGTTCTTCCATGGTCAAAGGATGGGCATTCGTCCGAATTTCAGAAATCTTGTCCTTCGTGTTGAAATACGAAACCTTGTCCGTAAGCGTCAGCTCGCGCGTCATAAAACTCTTAATCAGAGGCTCCCACTGCTCAATTTCAGGGTAAAGCTCATGAATCACGCGCTGCAGCTCATAAAATTTCTGCGTCGGATTGCCGGCTTCATCAAGCGGGGCATCATAGTCGTAGCTTGTGATTTGCGGCAGGTCAGTTTTCCCTCGGGAAGAACAGCCGTTCATAAAGCCGTAGTTTGTGCCGCCGTGGAACATATAGAGATTCACCCCGCTGCCAGCCGTGAGAGCCTCCTTAAACGACTCTGCCAGCTCAACCGGGTCCCGGCGGATAATCTTTTCACCGTAGCGGTTAAACCAGCCGTCCCAGAACTCCATGCAGACCAGCGGAAAGTCCTGAGCGTAAAAATCCTGCATTTTCTGAAAGTTTTCCGGTGCATTGGAGCCGAAGTTTCCAGTCGGCAAAACGTCTTTATTGACAAGATTTCCCGCGCGCTGTGCTGCCTTCCATTCGCCGTCAGCTGTGAAAATCGGCACTGTACAGCCGTTTTTCAGCATCAAACTGTAAACCGCTTCAAGGTACTTCTTATCATTTCCGTAAGAGCCGTATTCATTTTCAAGCTGCATCATGAGTACCGGGCCTGCTTCTGTCATCTGTAAAGGCGCAATTTCCTTGAAAAGCCGCTGATAGTAGTTGGCCACTTTTCTGATGAACTTCGGGTCTGAGCTTCTGATTCTCATGTTGCGGTCATTTAACAGCCAAGCGGGCAAACCTCCGAATTCCCATTCCGCACAGATGTAAGGCGAGGGACGGAGAATCACGAAAAGTCCCATTCTCTCAGCTGTTTTCACAAATTTTCGAACATCAAGATTTCCTGCAAAATTATATTTGCCTTCAAGCGGCTCATGCAGATTCCAGGGAATATAAGTTTCCACTGTGTTTGCGCCCATTGCCTTGAGATTGTATAGTGAATGACGCCAGCTCTCTGCTGGAAGTCTGAAATAATGAATCGCGCCGGAGATGAGTTTAAATTCCTGATTGTTTAAGAAAAATTTGTTATTGCGGATTTCAAAGGTGTTTTTTGTCATAAATTTTCTTCTGTTCTCTTATGTCATTGTTTGATTTTAAGTTAAACTGCCAGGTTGTCTTAATTAACCTAATATATTAACATTATAAGTCAGGAAAATTTTAAAGTCAAATAAAATGAAAGCGTTTTATACACTTTCTTAACTTC